>NZ_JBGIWG010000019.1:0-82276 GCF_041320715.1 Enterobacter sp. KB-221C9 | reverse complement strand
AGCCTGCTTTAAAAGCAGGCTTTTTAAATTTGGCTCCTCTGACTGGACTCGAACCAGTGACATACGGATTAACAGTCCGCCGTTCTACCGACTGAACTACAGAGGAATCGTGTGAACGGGGCGCATATTATCGATGCTCCCCCATGATGTCAAAGGCAGAATGCATATTTCCGATCGTTTGCCGAATTATTCTCCACTTCGCGCAATTGTCAGGCATTCTTTCGCGGATATTTCCACAGCCAGCGCCCGCTGACCATGCGCCAGTAGAACAGTGCACCGCGCACGGCCCAGTCGAGGAACATCCCCAGCCAGACGCCGACCACACCCCATCCGAGCATCACCCCGAGCGTATACCCCGCGACAACGCGACATCCCCACATGCCGAGCATTGATACCCACATCGCAAAGCGGGCATCCCGCGCCCCCTTCAGCCCGGCGGGTAATACCCATGAGGCCGCCCAGATGGGCATAAAGGCCGCGTTGAGCCAGATGAGGATCTTAACGACCTCTTTAACGTCGTCTTCGTGGGTATAGAACGAAGCCATCAGCCCGGCAAACGGCGCGGTTCCCCAGGCGATCAGCGTCAGCCCAATGGTCGACAGCCAGAAGACGTGCCGCAGCTGCCGCTCCGCCTGGCCTATCTGCCCTTTCCCGAGCCGTTTACCCGTGATGATGGTCGATGCCGAACCCAGCGCGTTACCCGGCAGGTTAATCAGCGAGGCGATGGAGAAGGCGATAAAGTTACCGGCGATAACGTCGGTCCCCATCCCGGCGACAAACATCTGCGTGAGCAGCTTCCCGCCGTTGAACAAGACCGATTCAATGCTCGCGGGAATGCCGATCCCCATCACTTCCCAGATAATGGCGAAATTAAAGGGACGGAAATAGCTTTTTAGCGTCAGACGCAGCGAGGGGGTGATCCCCGCCATCAGCACCCCGATGATGGCTACCGCACCGATATAGCGTGAAATGGTTAAGCCCAGTCCCGCACCGACGAACCCCAGCCCGTCCCACGAAAACACGCCGTAGATCAGCACGCTGCTGATAATGATATTCAGGATATTCATCCCGCCGTTGATCAGCAGCGGAATTTTGGTGTTGCCTGCCCCGCGCAGCGCGCCGCTGCCAATCAGCGCAATGGCCGCCGCCGGATAGCTTAAGACGGTCATTTCCAGGTAGGTCAGCGCCAGGTCTTTAACCTCGTTCGTGGCCTCCCCGGCGACAAAATCGATAATCTCTTTACCGAAATAGTGGATCACCGCCGCCAGAACGATCGAAAAAATGGTCATGATCATCAGCGACTGGCGGGCCGCCTCGCGTGCACGTTTGGGGTCAAGCTTGCCGAGGCTAAAAGCCACCACAACCGTCGTCCCGAGGTCTATGGCGGCAAAGAACGAGATCACCACCATGTTAAAGCTGTCCGCCAGCCCAACCCCAGCCATCGCCTCTTTTCCCAGCCAGCTCACCAGGAAGGTGCTCAGGACCCCCATCAGCAAAACGCAGGTATTTTCCAGGAAGATAGGCACAGCGAGAGGGGTGATTTCACGCCAGAACAGGACACGATAGCTTTTACGTTTTGCATACCATGGCGTGCGCTCTATCGCCTGGCGTAAGGAGGCAGTGACGTTCAAAATGGACCTTAGCGAGAAAAGTTGAAACTCCATTTCAAATAATGGGGGACAAATGCTCATCCTGCAAAGTATTTTCCAGAAAAAGATGTGTGGATTTACAACAAACTGACGACAGAATCAGCAATCAGTCGATTTTCCCTAAGATCAGGTTTGACAAAACTTTTTTCGCCGCTAAGATAAGCCTCCACAACGATTCCTCTGTAGTTCAGTCGGTAGAACGGCGGACTGTTAATCCGTATGTCACTGGTTCGAGTCCAGTCAGAGGAGCCAAATTTAAAAAGCCTGCTTTTAAAGCAGGCTTTTTGCTTTGCGGATGAGGGAAAATGAACGCTCTGTTTGTCTACGGCACGCTGCGCCCGGGCCACTCAAATGCGCATATTCTTGAAAACATTGGCGGCGAATGGCTGGCCGGTTCCGTATCCGGTACGTTTTACGAACGCGGCTGGGGCGCTGCGGCGGACTTCCCGGGGATTGTGCTCCACCCTGACGGACCCCGCGTCGAAGGCTATCTGTTTATCTCTGATAACCTTGCCGCACACTGGCAAATGCTGGATGAATTTGAAGACGGCTACGATCGGGTTGAGGTCACGGTGACCACCCTTGAAGGCAAGCAGGTTAAGGCCTGGATCTATCAGCTACGGCCGCGTTCTGCGTCATAAAAAAAGGCTCTCTGTCACCAGAGAGCCTTTTTTGCTATTCGCTGCGATTACTCGCTTTTTGCTTCGCCGTTTTTGATTTCGCCCATCACTTTCAGCTTCTTGGAGATGTCGCGACGCTCTTTGGACAGCTCAGCGTTTTTGATGATGTAGTCATCAACGCGGTCTTCATAGTCGCTCTTCATGCTGGCGATGATGCCCTGAATAGCTTCAACGCTCATACCTGGCTTGATGTAGTCGCTCAGGTTGTCGAGCAGCAGAACACGCTTCTGGTTGTCACGGATCTTCTTCTCAACGTCCTGGATTTCACGCTGCAGTTTGTTTTTGCGGCGGAACAGGCGGACGAATTCCAGAACATCCTGGAACGAAGGCTTGGTAGTTTCCATTTTTACACCCCTGATAATGTGAGATTCGGATTCGTTAAGGCAACCGTTGTAACAATAACCTTACTGACAGCGGCTGCGAATGACAATGAGTATATCGTTTAAAGCTATCATAACCCCAATTGCTGCTGAATCGAAGCAGCAGCCGTCACATACGCCTTTTATTTGCGCAGCGCCCGGCAAATAAGGTGCGATAACAGCTCAAGCTGCCGCGCCAGCTCCATGCTCAGCCAGACGTAGCCATGAATAGGCGTTTCCGCCACGTTATCGCCCTGGCGTTCATTGATGAGCTGCTTCAGCTCCGCGACGATCTCATTCAGCCGCTCGCTGTTGGCCATTATCGGCTGTGGGTTCCCTTCATAGAGCGCATGGGCGATGGTCAACAGCGTTTGCTGCGTCATCTGCTGGGTCTCTTTGAGGGTCTGCGCGTTGAGCATCAATAGATGGCTGGGACGCGACGCCCAGTGGGCGTTGATTTGCAGTTCAAGCATGCAGACCAGATTGCGGCTTACCGTCTGGATGGCTTCGAAAATTGCTTTCTGAATATGGGTTTCTTTGCTGGCGGGCGTGATCAGGCCGCGCATTTTGACCACGTCGTTGAGGATCGTTTGCAGATGCTTTTCCAGCCGGGGACGCTCAACCAGATTCGGGGAAAAACCAGCCTGATAGACGCGGTTAAAGGCGGTGACGTAGTTGGCCATCTGAATACGCCAGTGCAGAAAAGCACGCTGCGGCCAGATACCGGTGAAGAGCATGGCCAGCAGTGACCCCAGGATGACGTCCCCGCTTCGCCACAGCGCCGTGGTCATATCCCCGGCGGGCGCACCGACAACCACCGCGAGCGTAATACCAATCAGCAGCGCCTGATAAGGCTTTTTACCCAACGCCAGCCAGCCGCACAGGAACATGGCGGCACCGCACCATGCCAGCATCACGGGAAATGAGATGAGCTCCAGCTTCAGGGCAATAAGCCCAAGAGCCGAGCCTAAAACCGTCCCGCCAATTCGCTCGAAGGCGCGCGGAACAACGTTCCCCCAAAACGAGATGGGCCCCATCACCACCACCAGCGTGATCAGCGGCCATGTTCCTTCCGGAACATCCAGCAAACGGACCAGCACAAACGTCAACACGAAAGCCAGCGCGATGCGACATCCGTGCACCACGCGGTAATGTTTGTACAACCGAATTTCAAAAGGGGTTAATGATTTGTCGGGACGCACACCCGCTCTCCAGCTACACGGCAAATCACAATTGTACTGTGTTTTCAGCCGGGCGGATCGTTCCCGGCTGAAAAACCCTTCATTGAGCAGGCTTAAACCGTTTTATGCTCTACCGCGATATACATTTCGATATCCCAGTAACCGTCTGCATTGCCGTCATTGAGATAGCGCTCGAAGCAGGGCTTGAGCGCCATCTGGTACTTATTGTCCTGCAGCAGGGAATTAAAGAACTGATACCACGGCGTGGCGAAGTCGTAGTTTTCCACGCGCGCCGTCGCCACGGCATAATCCCCGGCCGCGATTTCCGTCATCATGACGCCTTCGCTGTTTTCCGGAATAACGAAATCATCCGGTACCGTAACGGCCGTATCGCAGCGCAGTTTTTCTGCCGGGACCTCATCTGGATTATCGTAGTAGACCGCAACCCACTCCAGCGGCTCAATGTGACGCCCGTCCACCCACATCACCAGCTGTTCAAAGCCCTGTTTTACCGTTTGTTCCCACGGTCCGACCAAATGAAAACCGGCAATCTTACGTTTCTGTTGCTGCTTAATGCTGTAGTCCATGCTGCCTCCATTTATTACTGTATATACATACACTATAAAGCGGATTCTGAGCGTTCAGCAAACGTGAAGTGTTTATTATGTGAGCAGACTCGCAACCCTGCCAGTCTGCTCATGTGCCGTTAGAGCGTGTGGTGTAAATAATCGCTCATGCGAGAGAACAGGCCGCCTTTATCAACGGCTTCCAGCGTCACCAGCGGCCAGTGCGCCACCACTTTGTCGCGATCGTAGAGCTGGATCTCCCCGACACGCTGATGCGCGGCAATCGGCGCTTCCAGCTCTTTTTTATCCAGCACGTATTTGGCTTTGATGTTCGGCACTTCCGCTTTCGGCAGGGCCAGCCAGAAGTCCTGGTCGGTACCCAGTTTCACCTGCTCCTTATCGCCGTACCAGATACGTTCTGTCCCCACTTTTTTACCGCTATGCAGGATCTGCACCGTATCGAAATTCTGCTGCCCCCAGTGCAGCAGTTTTCGGGCCTGGTCCTCACGCCCTTTCGGGCTATCCGCCCCCATGACCACCGCGATTAAACGGCGCTGCCCGTCAACGGCGGAAGCAATCAGGTTAAAGCCCGCCCCCGAGGTATGTCCCGTTTTAAGGCCGTCCACGTTCATGGTTTTATCCCACAGCAGGCCGTTACGGTTCTGCTGGGTGATCCCGTTCCAGGTCAGGCTCTTTTCGCTGTACATATGATAAAACTCAGGCTCGCCGTGGATGATGGCGCGGGAGAGTACGGCCAGATCATAGGCCGAGCTGTGCTGGCCCGGCGCGTCCAGCCCGTGGACGGTTTCAAAATGCGTATCGCGCAGGTTCAGCTTTTGCACGTAGTCGTTCATCATCTTCACAAACTGCTGCTGACCGCCCGCCACGTGATCGGCCAGCGCCACGCAGGCGTCGTTACCGGAATCGACAATCAGGCCGCGGCTTAAGTCACGCACGGAGACGCGATCGCCCTCTTTCAGGAACATGAGCGACGAGCCGTCAAAAACCGGGTTGCCTTTAGCCCACGCGTCACGCCCTACGGTGACAATGTCGTCCGGCGTAATGCGGTGGCTATCAATGGCCCGATCAACCACATATCCCGTCATCAGCTTGGTCAGGCTCGCCGGATTACGTTGTTGATGTTCGTTGCCCGCCGTTAAGATCTGACCGGTCGTGTAGTCCATCAGCACCCAGGAGCCAGCCTGAATGGCCGGAGGCTGCGGCGAAAAATCCAGCGGTTCGGCCGCAAAAGCAGATGAGACACTCGAAGCGAGTAAAGAAACAGCAATAAACAGACGGCGTTTCAACGGTATATCCTCAGGTCATTAAAAATCGATGACCTTTTTACGGGAGTTCTGATGTCGTTACCTGGCTTAATTGCAAAAAAATGTGACAAAACGCAGATTTTTCCCTGAAGCTGGCGCGCAAATTTGCGCCACGGCGGTGCTTTTTATTCGGTCTGGACCGCACGATCGTTTACCATAGTGACGTCATTTTTTAACAGGATGGTATTACTGGTGTCTGACTCTGCCGCTCGCCCGACTTTTTTGTTCCACGACTACGAAACCTTTGGCACGCACCCGGCGCTGGACCGACCGGCGCAGTTTGCCGCCATCCGTACCGACGACGAATTCAATATCATTGGCGAGCCTGAGGTCTTTTACTGCAAACCGGCTGATGACTACCTGCCGCAGCCCGGGGCGGTCATGGTCACCGGGATCACGCCTCAGGAAGCGCGGGAAAAAGGCGTTAACGAGGCAGAATTCGCCCGACGCATTCACGATCTGTTTACCGTCCCCCATACCTGCGTGGTCGGCTACAACAACATCCGCTTCGATGACGAAGTGACGCGCAACATCTTCTATCGTAACTTTTACGATCCCTATGCCTGGAGCTGGCAGAACCGCAATTCACGCTGGGATTTACTCGACATCATGCGCGCCTGTTATGCCCTGCGTCCTGAAGGCATTAACTGGCCGGAAAATGAGGAAGGGCTGACCAGCTTCCGGCTGGAACACCTGACGCGTGCCAACGGTATTGAGCACAGCAATGCTCACGACGCGATGGCGGACGTCTATGCCACCATTGCCATGGCGAAGCTGGTCAAAACCGCTCAGCCGCGGCTGTTTGAGTATCTGCTGAGCCACCGCAGTAAACAAAAATTAACCACGCTGATTGATGTGCCACAGATGAAGCCGCTGGTGCATATTTCCGGCATGTTTGGCGCCTGGCGCGGCAATACCAGCTGGGTCGCGCCGCTGGCCTGGCATCCGGATAACCGTAATGCGGTCATCATGGTGGATTTAGCCGGTGATATTTCACCGCTGCTGGAGCTTGACAGCGATACCCTGCGCGAGCGGCTTTATACCCCGAAAAATGAACTCGGGGATCTGCCTGCGGTACCGGTCAAACTGGTGCATATCAATAAATGTCCAGTACTGGCACAGGCGAATACGCTGCGCCCGGAAGATGCAGACAGACTGGGCATAAACCGGCAGCACTGCCTCGATAACCTGAAAGTGCTGCGCGATAACCCGCAGGTGCGCGAGAAGGTGGTCGCCATCTTTGCCGAGGCGGAGCCTTTCGTTCCGTCTGAAAACGTGGATGCCCAGCTCTATAACGGTTTCTTCAGCGATGCCGATCGCGCGGCGATGAATATCGTTCTGCAAACCGAGCCGCGCAACTTACCGGCGCTGGATATCACCTTCGCCGATAAACGCATCGAAAAGCTGATGTTTAATTACCGCGCGCGTAACTACCCCGGCACGCTGGACGAGGCAGAGCAGGATCGCTGGCTGCAGCATCGTCGCAATGTCTTTACCCCTGAATTCCTTAATAGCTATGCCCAGGAGCTGGAAATGCTTTATGGCCAGTATGAAGGGAATGCTGAAAAACAGGCACTGTTGAAATCCCTGTTCCAGTACGCGCAAGAGATAGTCTGAACGATAGGTATAAAAAAGCCGGAGGCGATGTCTCCGGTTTTTTTTTGCCCGCTTGGGTTTTGTAGGTCGGGTAAGGCGTAGCCGCCACCCGACACGGAATTACGCGACGTCTTCGTACTGAGGAACCGGGTTACGGAAGCTCTTAGTGACGCAGGCCAGGTAAACCAAACCGATAGCACCCCAGATCAGACCCAGAACCATAGAGCTCTCTTCCAGGTTAATCCACAGCGCGCCCACGGTCAGAGCACCACACACTGGCAGCACCAGATAGTTGAAGTGGTCTTTCAGCGTTTTGTTGCGCTTCTCACGGATCCAGAACTGCGAGATCACGGAGAGGTTAACGAAGGTGAACGCCACCAGCGCACCGAAGTTAATCAGCGCGGTCGCCGTAACCAGGTCGAATTTAATCGCCAGCAGGGCAATAGCGCCAACCAGCAGCACGTTCCACGCCGGAGTACGCCATTTCGGATGAACGTAGCCGAAGAAACGTGTCGGGAATACGCCGTCACGGCCCATCACGTACATCAGACGAGAAACGCCTGCGTGTGCCGCCATGCCGGACGCCAGTACGGTCACGCTGGAGAAGATCAGCACGCCCCACTGGAAGGTTTTACCCGCAACATACAGCATGATTTCAGGCTGTGACGCATCCGGATCTTTAAAGCGAGAGATGTCCGGGAAGTACAGCTGCAGGAAGTAGGAAGCTCCGATAAAGATCAGGCCACCAATCAGCGCGGTCAGGAAAATCGCTTTCGGGATCACGCGCTCAGCATCTTTGGTCTCTTCTGAAAGAGAAGAGATACCGTCAAAGCCCAGGAACGAGAAGCACAGAATTGTCGCACCGGTAATCATCGGCACAACGTGCGCACCTTCAGACCAGAATGGACGCGTGCTGGTCAGCGTACCTGCACCTTCACCGTGAGAAACACCGTAGATGATCAGGCCAACGATAACCGCCACAATACCCATCTGCAGAATAACAATCAGGGTGTTGAAGTTCGCCACGGTCTTGATGCTGCGCAGGTTAGAGATGGTCATAAAGGCCACCAGCGCGACAACAAAGATCCACGATGGAACAGAAGGCACCAGCGCTTCGAAGTAAATTTTTGCCAGCAGAATGTTGATCATCGGCATGAACAGATAGTCCAGCAGAGATGACCAGCCCACCATAAAGCCAACCGCCGGGCTGATGGATTTTTGGGCATAGGTGTAGGCAGAGCCTGCAGACGGGAAACGGCGAACCAGTTTACCGTAGCTCAGCGCAGTAAAGAGAATGGCGACCAGCGCAAAGGCGTACGCCGTTGCCACGTGACCGTCTGTGAGGCCCGATACGATACCGAATGTATCGAACAGCGTCATCGGTTGCATATAGGCGAGGCCCATCATAACAACCGGAATCAACGTAAGCGTTTTACGTAATTCCACGCGAGAGGTGTTTGGAGTTGCGTTATGCGACATAGTTATTCTCCTTGAAGGTGATAACCGCCACGTAAGCGAAAAATTGCCCCATTTCTTTCTTCCTCAGCGACAACAACTGTCGGATTTTAGTAAATATCTATCCGGTACGAAGCCCGGCCTCTTGGTTTTTAGTTTCGTTTCGTACATGCAAAAAAAAATAACCGACGCCTTTTATATCGTCGATTATTCATTTGGTTGCAGCGGCGGCATTTTGCCCCACATCGGATACAAAAGGCAATACTTTGCAAAGCACGGGACAATTTTCTTTTTGCTAAATGGCTGATTTCTGGACGCCGGGCTGAGAGTAAACGGCGGCGATAGCACTATTTGCTAAAATCTCGTCTCGCCACCAGGCGCTGGCTAGCCCGGCAGTTTGTTCATTCCAGCCTACCCACACCGATTCATTACTGCTTTGAGCAAGTACCTGTTTTTCAACAAGCGCACCGCTGTCAATAAACCGCTGCGCCAGATAGCGGGGTAAAAAACCGCAGCCCAGACCGCTTATTTGCAGTTCCAGCTTGGTTTTAAAGTCGAAAACGGTAATGGCCTCCTGCTCATCAAGCAGCTGCGAGGAGACCGAACATTCCGGACGAGAGCTGTCTCCAACCACGATGGCGCGGTAGCCTTTAATCACGCGGCGGTTAATAGGTTCTGGCTCCTGAGCCAGAGGATGATGAGGCGCTACGGCAAACACCTGCTCCAGCACGCCCAGCCGGGCAAAACCAAAATCACTCAACTGGGGTGGCTCATGGAGTGCACCGACAAAAATATCCGCCCTGCCCTGCGTTAAGGCATCCCAGGAGCCCCCCAGCACGCCATTGATAAAAATAAGCCGGGTCACGCTGTGATGTTGATAAAAGGCTTCGATCAGCGGCGTCAGGAGAGAAAACGGAAAGGTATCATCCACGCCAATGACCAGCTCGTTTTCCCACCCCTGATGGAGTTTTACGGCCTGTTTTTCGAGTTCACGGACGGTGTGGAGGACTTCGCGGCCTTTTTCCAGCAGCATCTGTCCGGTACGGGTAAAACGGGCGCGGTGCCCGGAGCGATCGAGGATTTGGATATTGAGATCGCTTTCCAGTTTTTGAACGGTATAGCTCAGCGCAGACGGGGTTTTGTAGAGCTTTGCCGACGCCGCGGCAAAGCTCCCCTCTTTTTCCAGTGCATCCAGAATAATAAGAACATCCAGCAGCGGTTTCATGCTCGCCCCCTTTCGGTGTGCGATGGTCTCCGCTGCGGGTCTTATTCCATGGGCATCACCAGCGGATCGGGATACTGATACTCAAACCCCAGCTCATGACAAATGCGATTGCCATCAACAATTTTGCCTTTACTGTCATCCTTTGCCTCACCGAAAACCGGCGCAGCCAGGCCCAGCTGACGTGCCATCAGCGGGTAAAACGTGCTGCGCGCCGGATGAGACGGTGCACATATATTATAGATGTGTCCACCTTTCGGAGCCTGTAAGAGTAGCTCAATCGCGCCAACAACATCGTCAAGATGTACAAGATTGACTACATGCTGGCCGTCTGGCGCAGATTTCCCGGCAAAAAAGCGTCCCGGATGGCGGCCAGGGCCTACCAGCCCCGCCAGACGTACGATATCGACCTGCGTGCCGGGAAGATGATGCAGCCAGTCTTCCAGCTCTTTCAGAACCTGACCGCTCGCCGTCACGGGACGGCGCTCGGAACTCTCTTTCACCACGCCCTCAAACTCGCCATAGACCGACGTCGAGCTGGTAAAAATGATGCGCGGAACATGGTGCGCCAGCGCGCTGTCGACGATCTCCTGCATCGCCTGCAGATAAAACGACTCGCCCGGCCCGCTGCGCCGCGCGGGTAACGTAATCACCAGCGCATCGACGTTCATCAGCGTGTCCAGATCGTCAGCATCACACACCAGCTCCGGTTCAAGACGCAGTTCAACGCCATCAATACCGCACATGCGCGCTGCCTCTACCCCATCCGCCGTGGTTTTGCTCCCGGTCACCTGCCAGCCTTTCGCGGCTAATGACATCGCCAGCGGCATTCCCAGCCATCCTAAACCGACAATCGCGACCTTTTTCATGCGAATTCTCCTGACTCTCACTCGTCTTTTATAAGGCTACGCCAGCCCGGCAGAACAAACAATTCATAGCATCAATATGAAATGAATTAATGATCAAAAAAAGCCCTTGCAATATGTCGTACAACTGGTTTAGGTTAAAAGACATCAAATGAATAAGCATTCATCGAGAATTTATATGACACGCGTTCAATTTAAACACCACCATCATCACCATCATCCTGACTAGTCTTTCAGGCGATGTGTGCTGGAAGACGTTTGGATCTTCCAGTGGTGCATGAACGCATGAGAAAGCCCCCGGAAGATCTTCTTCCGGGGGCTTTTTTTTGGACCGAATTCAGACAGGTTAAAACAGGTTAACGAGGAATAAAGAATGTTAGATAACTCACGCTTACGCATAGCTATTCAAAAATCAGGCCGTTTGAGCGATGACTCACGCGAACTGCTGGCCCGCTGCGGGATTAAAATTAACCTGCACACCCAGCGCCTGATTGCTCTGGCTGAAAACATGCCCATCGACATTCTGCGCGTGCGTGATGACGATATTCCCGGCCTGGTTATGGACGGCGTCGTTGACCTCGGCATCATCGGTGAAAACGTGCTGGAAGAAGAGCTGCTGACCCGCCGCGCGCAGGGCGAAGATCCGCGTTACTTCACCCTGCGTCGTCTGGACTTCGGCGGCTGCCGCCTGTCGCTGGCAACGCCGGTTGATGAAGCGTGGGACGGCCCGGCCGCGCTGAACGGCAAACGTATCGCCACCTCTTATCCTCACCTGTTAAAGCGTTATCTCGACCAGAAAGGCGTGCAGTTTAAATCCTGCCTGCTGAACGGCTCTGTTGAAGTGGCGCCGCGTGCGGGTCTGGCGGACGCCATCTGTGACCTCGTCTCTACCGGTGCGACCCTGGAAGCGAACGGTCTGCGCGAAGTAGAGGTGATCTACCGCTCTAAAGCGTGCCTGATTCAGCGCGACGGCGACATGGCCGACGCCAAGCAGCAGCTGATCGACAAACTGCTGACCCGTATTCAGGGCGTGATTCAGGCGCGTGAGTCCAAATACATCATGATGCACGCCCCAACCGAGCGTCTGGATGAAGTGATTGCCCTGCTGCCGGGCGCCGAGCGCCCAACCATCCTGCCGCTGGCGGGCGATCAGCAGCGCGTGGCGATGCACATGGTGAGCAGCGAAACCCTGTTCTGGGAAACCATGGAAAAACTGAAGGCGCTGGGCGCAAGCTCCATCCTGGTGCTGCCTATTGAGAAGATGATGGAGTAATGGCCATGAGCTTTAACACAATCATCGACTGGAATAACTGTAGCGACGCACAGCAGCGCGAGCTGCTGATGCGCCCGGCGATTTCCGCCTCCGAAAGCATCTCACGCATCGTGGCGGAGATCCTGGACAACGTCAAAGCCCGCGGCGATGACGCGCTGCGTGAATACAGCGCAAAATTTGATAAGACGGAAGTCGGCGCATTGCAGGTTACCGAGCAGGAAATCATTGACGCCAGTAATCGCCTGGGTGACGACATCAAGCAGGCGATGGCCGTCGCGATGAAAAACATTGATACCTTCCACACCGCGCAAAAGCTGCAGACCGTGGATGTCGAAACCGTGCCCGGCGTGCGTTGCCAGCAGGTCACCCGCCCGGTTGCCTCCGTCGGCCTCTATATTCCAGGCGGCTCTGCCCCGCTTTTCTCCACCGTACTGATGCTGGCGACTCCCGCACGCATTGCCGGGTGTCAAAAAGTGGTGCTTTGCTCTCCGCCACCGATTGCCGACGAGATCCTTTATGCGGCGAAGCTGTGCGGCGTGCAGGCGGTATATAAAGTGGGCGGCGCGCAGGCGATTTCAGCCCTGGCGTTCGGTACGAAATCCATTCCAAAGGTCGACAAAATTTTTGGCCCGGGTAATGCATACGTGACCGAAGCCAAGCGCCAGGTCAGCCAGCGTCTGGACGGCGCGGCAATTGACATGCCTGCCGGACCGTCTGAAGTGCTGGTGATTGCCGACAGCGGCGCAACGCCGGACTTCGTCGCCTCCGACCTGCTTTCTCAGGCGGAACACGGCCCGGACTCGCAGGTCATCCTGCTGACGCCGGATGCCGATATGGCAAAACGCGTGGGCGAAGCCGTGGAGCGTCAGCTTGCCGACCTGCCCCGCGCCGACACGGCACGCCAGGCGTTAGCGGCCAGCCGCCTGATTGTGGCGCGCGACCTGGGCCAGTGCATTGCCATCTCCAACCAGTACGGCCCCGAGCACCTGATTATTCAGACCCGCAGCGCGCGCGATCTGGTCGACAGCATTACCAGCGCGGGCTCGGTGTTCCTCGGCGACTGGTCACCGGAATCGGCAGGGGATTATGCCTCCGGCACCAACCACGTTCTGCCGACGTATGGCTATACCTCTACCTGTTCCAGCCTGGGCCTGGCGGATTTCCAGAAACGCATGACCGTGCAGGAACTCTCCCGCGAAGGGTTTGCGTCACTGGCTTCGACTATTGAAACCCTGGCTGCCGCCGAGCGACTGACCGCCCACAAAAATGCCGTTACGCTGCGCGTTGCAGCCCTGAAGGAGCAAGCATGAACATTGAAGAGTTAGCCCGCGAAAATGTCCGTCGCCTGACGCCTTACCAGTCTGCTCGTCGTCTCGGCGGCAAAGGGGATGTCTGGCTGAATGCCAACGAATTCCCGACGGCGGTGCAGTTTGAGCTGTCTCAGCAAACCCTGAACCGCTATCCGGAGTGTCAGCCGAAAGCGGTGATTGAAAATTACGCGCAGTACGCGGGCGTGAAGCCGGAGCAGGTGCTGGTCAGCCGCGGCGCGGATGAGGGTATTGAACTGCTGATCCGCGCCTTCTGCGAGCCGGGCAAAGATGCGGTGATGTACTGCCAGCCGACCTACGGCATGTACAGCGTCAGCGCGGAAACCTTCGGCGTGGCGTGCCGCAACGTGCAGGCGCTGGAGAACTGGCAGCTCGATTTGCAGGGCATTGCCGACAATCTCGAAGGCGTAAAAGTCGTCTTTGTCTGTAGCCCGAACAACCCGACCGGACAGATTATCAACCCGCAGGATATCCGCACCCTGCTGGAGATGACGCGCGGTAAAGCCCTGGTGGTGGCCGACGAAGCCTATATCGAGTTCTGCCCGCAGGCGACGCTGGCAGGCTGGCTGGAAGAGTACCCGCACCTGGTGGTACTGCGTACGCTGTCTAAAGCCTTTGCCCTCGCGGGTCTACGCTGCGGATTCACCCTGGCGAATAAAGAGGTCATCGACCTGCTGCTGAAAGTGATCGCCCCGTACCCGCTCTCGACGCCGGTTGCCGATATTGCGGCACAGGCGCTGACGCCTCAGGGAATCAACGCCATGCGCGAGCGCGTGGCGCAAATCCTGGAGGAACGTCAGTATCTGGTGACCGCCCTGAAGGATATTCCCTGCGTAGAGCAGGTGTTCGACTCGGAAACTAACTACATCCTGGTGCGCTTCACCGCCTCAAGCGCCGTATTTAAATCTTTGTGGGATCAGGGCATTATCTTACGAGACCAGAATAAACAACCTTCTCTGAGCGGATGCCTGCGCATTACCGTAGGCACCCGTGCAGAGAGCCAGCGCGTGATTGACGCCCTGAAAGCGGAGAAAGTATGACCCAGAAGATCCTTTTCATCGATCGTGACGGCACCCTTATTTCGGAGCCACCAGCCGATTTTCAGGTCGATCGATTCGACAAGCTGGCTTTTGAACCGGACGTGATCCCGGTGCTGCTTAATCTGCAAAAAGCAGGCTTTAAGCTGGTGATGATCACCAACCAGGACGGTCTGGGTACCGACAGCTTCCCACAGGCAGACTTTGACGGCCCGCATAATCTGATGATGCAGGTGCTGACCTCTCAGGGCGTGGTATTTGATGAAGTGCTGATTTGCCCGCACATGCCAGCCGACGAGTGTGACTGCCGTAAGCCAAAGGTGAAGCTGGTAGAGCGTTACCTGGCTGAAGATGCGCTGGATAAAACCAACAGCTATGTCATCGGCGATCGCATCACCGATATTACGCTGGCGGAAAACATGGGCATCGCGGGGCTGCGCTACGACCGCAACAACCTTAACTGGGCGAAGATTGGCGAGCAGCTGACAAAACGCGACCGCTATTCCCACGTTGAGCGCAACACCAAAGAGACGCAGATTGATGTGAAGGTCTGGCTGGACCGTGAAGGCGGCAGCAAGATCCACACCGGCGTCGGCTTCTTCGACCACATGCTGGACCAGATTGCCACCCACGGCGGCTTCCGCATGGAGATCGCGGTAAAAGGCGATCTTTATATTGACGATCACCACACCGTGGAAGATACCGGCCTGGCGCTGGGTGAAGCCCTGAAGCTGGCGCTCGGCGATAAGCGCGGCATTAACCGTTTCGGCTTTGTCCTGCCGATGGACGAGTGTCTGGCGCGCTGCGCAATGGACATCTCCGGTCGTCCGCACCTGGAATATAAAGCCGATTTCACCTATCAGCGCGTGGGCGATCTGAGCACCGAAATGGTGGAGCACTTCTTCCGCTCATTGTCCTACACCATGGGCCTGACGCTGCACCTGAAGACCAAGGGCAAGAACGACCACCACCGCGTGGAGAGTCTCTTCAAAGCCTTTGGCCGTACCCTTCGCCAGGCGATTCGCGTGGAAGGCGACGCCCTGCCCTCGTCGAAAGGAGTGCTCTAATGAACGTGGTGATTCTGGATACCGGATGCGCCAACCTGAACTCCGTGAAATCGGCCATTGCGCGCCACGGCTATGAGCCAGCGGTGAGCCGTGATCCGGACGTGGTGCTGCGCGCCGACAAACTCTTTTTACCGGGCGTGGGAACCGCGCAGGCCGCGATGGATCAGATTCGCGAACGCGAGCTGGTCGATCTGATCAAAGCCTGTACCCAACCGGTGCTGGGCATTTGCCTGGGCATGCAGATCCTGGGCCGCCGTAGCGAAGAGAGCAACGGCGTTGACTTGCTGGGCATTATTGACGAAGACGTGCCGAAAATGACCGACCACGGCCTGCCTCTGCCGCATATGGGCTGGAACCGCGTTAATGCCAAAGCGGGCGACCGGCTGTTTCGCGGCATCGAAGACGGCGCGTATTTCTACTTCGTGCACAGCTACGCCATGCCGGTGAACGTGAATACGATCGCCCAGTGCACCTACGGCGAGGCGTTTACGGCAGCCGTACAGAAAGACAATTTCTTCGGCGTGCAGTTTCACCCGGAGCGCTCTGGCGCCGCAGGCGCGCAGCTGTTGAAAAACTTCCTGGAGATGTGATGATTATTCCCGCTTTAGATTTAATTGACGGCACGGTTGTCCGTCTCCACCAGGGCGATTATGGCCAGCAGCGCGACTACGGTAACGACCCGCTGCCGCGTCTGCAGGATTATGCCGCCCAGGGTGCTCAGGTGCTGCATCTGGTGGATTTGACGGGCGCGAAAGACCCGGCAAAGCGCCAGATCCCACTGCTCAAAAATCTGGTCGCCGGTGTTGATGTGCCCGTGCAGGTCGGCGGCGGCGTGCGTACGGAAGATGACGTTGCGGCGCTGCTGGACGCTGGCGTGGCTCGCGTGGTGGTGGGTTCAACCGCCGTGAAAGATCCTGAGACGGTGAAAGGCTGGTTTCGCCGCTTTGGCGCCGATGCGCTGGTGCTGGCGCTGGACGTGCGTATTGACGAACAGGGTAACAAGCAGGTTGCCGTGAGCGGCTGGCAGGAAAACTCCGGCGTGACGCTGGAAGAGCTGGTTGATATCTATCTTCCCGTTGGCCTGAAGCACGTGCTGTGCACTGACATCTCCCGGGATGGAACGCTGGCGGGCTCCAACGTTTCTCTGTATGAAGAGGTCTGTGCCCGTTATCCACAGGTAGCGTTCCAGTCTTCTGGCGGTATCGGTGATATTGCCGACGTGGCCGCACTACGCGGTACCGGTGTACAGGGTGTGATTGTGGGCCGGGCCCTGCTGGAAGGTAAATTTACTGTGACGGAGGCGATTCAATGCTGGCAAAACGGATAATTCCTTGCCTGGACGTACGCGATGGTCAGGTCGTGAAAGGCGTGCAGTTCCGCAACCACGAGATCATTGGCGACATCGTCCCGCTGGCAAAACGCTATGCCGATGAAGGCGCAGACGAGCTGGTCTTTTATGATATCACCGCTTCCAGCGATGGCCGCGTGGTCGACAAAAGCTGGGTAGCGCGCGTGGCGGAAGTGATCGACATTCCATTCTGCGTAGCGGGCGGGATTAAGTCCGCTGACGACGCCGCCAAAATTCTCTCTTTTGGTGCCGACAAGATTTCTATCAACTCCCCTGCCCTGGCCGACCCGGAGCTGATCACCCGCCTGGCCGATCGTTTTGGCGTACAGTGTATTGTGGTTGGGATCGACACCTGGCATGACGCCGCAACGGGCAAGTACCACGTCAACCAGTACACCGGAAATGAAAGCCGCACGCGCGTGACGCAGTGGGAAACGCTCGACTGGGTGCAGGAAGTGCAGAAGCGTGGCGCGGGCGAGATTGTCCTCAACATGATGAACCAGGACGGCGTGCGTAACGGGTATGACCTCGAGCAGCTGAAAAAAGTCCGTGCGGTCTGCCACGTTCCGCTGATTGCCTCCGGCGGCGCGGGCACCATGGAACACTTCCTCGAAGCCTTCCGCGATGCGAACGTGGACGGTGCGCTGGCCGCTTCCGTGTTCCACAAACAGATTATTAATATTGGTGAGTTAAAAACGTACCTGGCCGACCAGGGCGTGGAGATCAGGGTATGTTAACAGAGCAACAACAGGCGCAGCTGGACTGGAAAAAAACGGACGGATTACTGCCGGTGGTGGTCCAGCATGCCGTCTCAGGCGAAGTGCTGATGCTGGGGTATATGAACCAGGACGCGCTGGCGCAAACGATCGACAGCGGCAAAGTCACGTTTTTCTCCCGCACGAAACAGCGCCTGTGGACCAAAGGAGAAACCTCAGGGCATTTCCTCAATGTGGTCAGCATAGCGCCCGACTGCGATAACGACACCCTGCTGGTGCTGGCAAACCCAATCGGCCCAACCTGCCATAAAGGGACCAGCAGCTGCTTCGGCGAGACGAATCATCAGTGGTTATTCCTGTATCAACTGGAACAGCTGCTGGCAGAGCGTAAAACGGCGGATCCTGAGAGTTCCTATACCGCGAAGCTGTACGCCAGCGGAACCAAGCGTATCGCGCAGAAGGTAGGAGAAGAAGGCGTTGAGACAGCGCTTGCCGCAACCGTGCATGACCGCGAGGAGCTGACGAATGAAGCGTCTGATTTAATGTATCACCTGCTGGTGCTGCTGCAGGATCAGGAGCTGGATTTGACGGCCGTGATTGAAAATCTTCGCAAACGTCACAAATAAAAAAACCGGGGATAATCCCCGGTTTTTTTTAATCTACAAATCAGGCTTTTGGTTTGTAGCTACGCAATGCGTTGCGGCCCAGTACGAAACCTGAACCGATAATGCCACCCAGCAGCACGGCAAGAATCAGTACAATCGCTTTTTTCGGGCTGTCACGACGAACAGGGAGATCCGGTTTCATAACGTAGCGATAAACATGGATTGTTTCCGGATTTACGTTGAGATTCTCAATATCCAGCAAGTTCTGCTTGGTCTGGTAGTACGCAACTGAGAAGACCAGCGGACGAGACGCTTCGTTATCGATCATCGACTTAAGCGCCTCACTTCCCAGAAGGAACATGGTTTCCTGCGTTACGTCCTGGGTTTGCTGAATCTGCGGCGTGCTGATTTTCGCTGCCTCAGCGTTTTTCAGCGCCTCAGTGATTTGCTTGATACGCAAATCCTTCTGCTCCTGAGCCACTTTTTCCTGGTTTTCCAGTGAGTCATTAAGCGTGGTGATCTGCTGTTTAATGTTGTCGTTAAGGTCGAGAGCGAGCTCTTTCGCCGTTTGCTTGTCAATCTGCTGGATGTACTGTGCCAGCTGTTTTTGCGCAGCTTCCGCAGACTCAGCGGTATAGGAGACGCTTAACGGCAGCGTCTGGCCCTTAACGGTAGCGTCGATGGTCAGCTTTTCTGGTATTTCCTGGTTTTCGAGCGCTTGCGCTAAAGCAGAAAATGAGGAATTGAAACGGCTAATAGCACGGTTTTGGATGTCCGGCAGTGAAGGTGCTGCGCTACCGTACAGGATATTCAGTGCATTGGCGTAAGTGGCAATCTGAGCCGCATCTGGCTGAGAAATGATCGCGGAAGAGGTCCATTTCTCTTTTGCGACAGTAATATAAATACCCGCCAGGACGATAAAAACAGCAACAAAAGCGCCAACTACCCACTTTCCACGCCACAGCTGTAGCACTAAATCAAGTAAATCAATTTGCTCCGGAACAGTACTGCTATTAACCGGAGTATTGTTGTTCTGCGTCATACAATCCCTAACAGATGAAAAAGGGCAAAAATAGTCATGTTTACATAGTGTATCTGTTGCCAGCGATTTTTCTATCAGAATCCGATGAGTTATATCGGAAAGATGGGTTATATAACTCGCGGTCAACGCGCTATCATATAGCAATTCTGATGCCTCAGGCATCGACAAGATAGAAAAGTAATGAGGGAAGATATGAAATTTTTGGTTACGGGCGCGGCAGGGTTTATCGGTTCTCATGTCAGTAAACGCTTGCTGGATGCCGGACACCAGGTCGTCGGGATTGATAATCTCAATGACTACTATGATGTGAACCTTAAGCTGGCGCGTCTGGATCTGCTCAAATCCGATAATTTCACCTTCCAAAAGCTGGACTTGGCCGACCGTGAAGGCATGGCCGCGCTCTTCGCCAACGAAAAATTTGACCGTGTGATCCATCTGGCCGCACAAGCGGGGGTACGCTACTCGCTGGAAAATCCGCACGCTTATGCAGATGCTAACCTGGTGGGTCATCTCAACGTACTGGAAGGCTGTCGTCATAACAAGGTTCAACACCTCTTGTATGCTTCTTCCAGCTCCGTTTATGGTCTGAACCGTAAGATGCCGTTCTCTACTGATGACTCAGTGGATCATCCGGTTTCACTCTATGCGGCGACCAAAAAAGCCAATGAGCTGATGTCGCACACTTACTCGCATCTCTACAACCTGCCGACAACCGGTCTGCGCTTCTTTACGGTGTACGGTCCCTGGGGACGCCCGGATATGGCCCTGTTTAAGTTCACCAAAGCGATGATTGAAGGGAACAGCATCGATGTCTATAACTACGGTAAGATGAAACGTGACTTCACCTATATCGACGACATTGCTGAAGCGATCATCCGTCTTCAGGATGTGATTCCTCAGGCCGATGCGAATTGGACCGTCGAGACCGGTTCCCCGGCGACCAGCTCAGCACCTTATCGCGTTTACAATATTGGTAACAGCTCCCCAGTTGAGCTGATGGATTACATTACGGCACTGGAAGAGGCACTCGGCAAAGAAGCGGAGAAAAACATGATGCCGATTCAACCGGGTGACGTGCTGGAGACCAGCGCGGATACGAAAGCCTTGTATGACGTTATAGGCTTTAAACCGCAGACCTCGGTCAAAGACGGGGTAAAAAACTTTGTCGACTGGTATCGCGCTTTCTACAAGGTCTGAAAATAAAAAAACCCGGCAACCAGGCCGGGTTTTTTACGTGCGTTAAGAGTAATCAATCACTTCCGAACAGATCGCGGGTATAGACTTTATCCGCCACGTCCGCCAGTTCTTCCGCCATGCGGTTAGAGATTATCACGTCCGCTTCCTGCTTGAACGCATCCAGATCTCGAACCACACGGGAGTGGAAGAACTCGTCTTCCTGCATCGCAGGTTCGTAAATAATAACCTGAACGCCTTTCGCCTTAATACGCTTCATGATCCCCTGAATGGAAGACGCGCGGAAGTTATCAGAGCCGCTCTTCATGATCAGACGATAGACACCCACCACTTTCGGCTGACGCGCAAGGATAGAATCAGAGATGAAGTCTTTACGCGTGCGGTTGGCATCCACAATCGCGGAAATCAGGTTGTTTGGCACCGCCTGATAGTTTGCCAGCAGCTGCTTAGTATCTTTTGGCAGGCAGTAACCGCCGTAGCCAAACGACGGGTTGTTGTAATGGTTGCCAATACGCGGGTCAAGGCACACGCCTTCGATGATCTGGCGGGTGTTCAGACCCAGACTCTCTGCATAGCTGTCCAGCTCATTGAAGTAAGCCACACGCATTGCCAGATAGGTGTTGGCGAACAGCTTGATCGCTTCCGCTTCGGTGGAATCCGTGAACAGTACCGGAATATCTTTCTTGATTGCGCCTTCCTGCAGCAGTGCGGCAAACCGCTCCGCTCGCTCAGAGCGCTCGCCGATCACAATACGGGAGGGGTGCAGGTTATCGTATAACGCCCTGCCCTCGCGCAGAAACTCTGGCGAAAAGAAGACATTATCAATACCCAACTCTTCTTTAATAGATTTAGTGAAGCCTACTGGGATGGTCGACTTAATGATCATCACCGCTTTTGGGTTGATTGCGACAACGTCTTTGATCACCGCTTCTACGGTTGAGGTATTAAAGTAGTTGGTTTTAGGATCGTAATCAGTTGGAGTGGCGATGATGACGAAATCTGCGTCGCGATAGGCATCTTCTTTGTCAGTCGTTGCACGGAAGTTCAGTGGTTTATTAGCAAGATATTCCTGGATCTCTTTATCGACAATCGGGGATTTCTTTTGATTAAGCATATCCACTTTGGACTGAACGATATCCAACGCCACCACTTCGTGGTTTTGTGCGATCAGAATGCCGTTTGATAGGCCTACATAGCCTGTTCCGGAGATAGTTATTTTCATTCGTTTAACTTCTTCAAGTTTAAGTTTCAGGAGGCGTAAGCACGCCACCGCAATAAACAACTGTTGAGGTTTTTACCTCTTATGTTGAGTAGCTGTCAAGGCGAATGCCTGGCTGCAGAAATGAGAAAATGCAGTGGTTTATACGGGGTTGAAAGACATTCACTGCACAAAGCAAGTCCAGATGGGCTTATACGTGATAAAAAAAGCCCGGTGATCATCACCGGGCTTTTTTAACAGGCTGCTTTAAATCAGATTAATCCAGCCATTCGGTATGGAATACACCTTCTTTATCGGTGCGTTTATAAGTATGCGCACCGAAGTAATCACGCTGTGCCTGAATCAGGTTCGCTGGCAATACTGCAGCACGGTAGCTGTCATAGTACGCCACCGCAGCAGAGAAGGTCGGAACCGGAATACCGTTCTGGACAGCGTAGGCAACCACGTCACGCAGCGCCTGCTGATATTCGTCCGCAATTTTCTTGAAGTACGGCGCCAGCAGCAGGTTAGCGATACCCGCATTTTCAGCATAGGCATCGGTGATTTTCTGCAGGAACTGCGCACGAATGATGCAACCCGCGCGGAAGATCTTCGCGATTTCACCGTAGTTCAGATCCCAGTTGTTCTCGTCTGACGCCGCGCGCAGCTGAGAGAAGCCCTGCGCGTAAGAAACGATTTTACCCAGGTACAGTGCACGACGAACTTTTTCAACGAATTCGGCTTTGTCACCTGCTGGTTTAGCCTGTGGGCCAGACAGCACTTTAGATGCCGCGACGCGCTGCTCTTTCAGGGAAGAGATGTAACGCGCGAAGACGGATTCGGTGATCAGAGACAGCGGTTCGCCCAGATCCAGAGAACTCTGGCTGGTCCATTTACCGGTACCTTTGTTTGCTGCTTCATCCAGAATCACATCAACCAGGTATTTACCCTCTTCATCTTTTTTCGTGAAGATATCTTTGGTGATGTCGATCAGATAGCTGTTCAGCTCGCCTTTGTTCCACTCGGTGAAAGTCTCAGCGAGTTCTTCATTGGAAAGGTTCAGGCCGCCTTTCAGCAGGGAGTAAGCTTCAGCGATGAGCTGCATGTCGCCGTATTCGATGCCGTTGTGCACCATTTTCACATAGTGACCCGCACCATCTGCACCGATGTAGGTTACACAAGGCTCACCATCTTCAGCGACGGCTGCGATTTTGGTCAGGATAGGCGCGACCAGTTCGTACGCATCTTTCTGGCCGCCAGGCATGATTGATGGGCCTTTCAGAGCCCCCTCTTCACCACCGGAAACACCGGTGCCGATAAAGTTGAAGCCTTCAGCAGACAGCTCACGGTTACGACGAATGGTGTCCTGGAAGAAGGTGTTACCGCCATCAATAATGATGTCGCCTTTATCCAGATAAGGTTTCAGGGAGTCGATAGCTGCATCGGTACCTGCGCCCGCTTTCACCATTAACAGGATACGACGAGGTGTTTCCAGAGACTCAACGAACTCTTTAACCGTATAGAAGGGAACCAGTTTCTTACCTGGATTCTCAGCGATGACTTCTTCGGTCTTATCACGGGAGCGGTTGAATACGGAGACGGTATAACCGCGGCTTTCGATGTTGAGCGCCAGGTTGCGCCCCATCACTGCCATACCGACAACGCCGATCTGTTGCTTGGACATTACATACTCCTGTCTTGGGGATAATCACTGCGATGCAATGCAGTTTGAATGTATCTATGATGTTAACTCAAGCCAGCTACTTGTGGATAGCCTTTGGTGCGCTTACGTTTGCAACGAAACGCAATGGGTAAATAAGTAAGCAATTACCCTTTATTCTTTAATCAACATCGCCAGATATTGACCATAAGCCGTTTTCTTGAGTTTCTCTGCCTGAGCGGAGATCTCTTCTGCAGTTAACCATTTCTTACGGAACGCAATCTCTTCCAGGCAAGCCACCTTCATTCCCTGCCGCTTTTCAATCGTGTGGATGTATTGAGAAGCCTCTATCAGGCTGTCGTGGTTCCCGGTATCAAGCCAGGCAAACCCACGTCCCAAAAGCTGTACGTCCAGCTCTCCACGCTGCAGATACATTTGATTCAGGGTCGTAATTTCCAGTTCACCCCGCGCTGAAGGCTTCACCTCTTTCGCCATCTCCAGTACGTTGTTATCGTAAAAGTAGAGCCCTGTAACCGCCCAGTTAGACTTTGGCTTCAGCGGTTTTTCTTCTATAGACAAGGCCTTGTAATGCTCATCAAACTCAACGACACCGAATCGCTCAGGATCCTGGACCTGATAACCGAACACCGTTGCCCCGGTCGTTTTACTGGCCGCATCTTCCAGTTTCTTACTGAAACCGTGACCAAAGAAGATATTGTCGCCAAGAACTAAAGCACAGGGGTCATTCCCCACAAACTTCTCACCGATGATAAATGCCTGAGCCAGGCCATCGGGCGAGGGTTGCACTGCATAGGTGAAATTCACGCCGAACTGGGAGCCGTCTTTCATCAAACGCTGAAAGGCGGGCATATCCTCCGGGGTGGTAATGATTAAAATATCGCGAATTCCGGCCAGCATAAGGACAGAAATGGGATAGAAAATCATCGGTTTGTCGTAAATTGGGAGCAATTGTTTCGATACACCTTGCGTAATGGGATAAAGACGCGTGCCTGACCCACCTGCTAAAACAATTCCTTTCATTACTTATACCTCGATTATTTATTCAGCCCGAGTCGTTCACCGGCATAAGAGCCATCAAGCACACGTTGCCACCATCTTTCATTGGCGAGATACCATTTGATAGTCTTCTCAATACCACTTTCGAACGTTTCCTGAGGCACCCATCCGAGTTCGCGTTCAATCTTACTGGCATCAATCGCATAGCGAAGATCGTGCCCTGGTCGGTCTTCCACAAAGGTAATCAGGTCGGCAAAACTTTTTATATTGGCCGGTTTGTTCACTATGATGCTATCGAGAATTGAACACACTGTTTTGACAACATCAATGTTTCTACGCTCATTGTGGCCGCCTATACAGTACGTTTCGCCGGCT
Organism: Enterobacter sp. KB-221C9; assembly: GCF_041320715.1. Classification (NCBI taxonomy): domain Bacteria; kingdom Pseudomonadati; phylum Pseudomonadota; class Gammaproteobacteria; order Enterobacterales; family Enterobacteriaceae; genus Enterobacter; species Enterobacter sp. KB-221C9. The sequence continues at coordinate 57,517 of NZ_JBGIWG010000019.1, read as the reverse complement.
TTTCCTTCCGTCGCCACTTTGTACAAAGCTCGGGCATGATCCTCTACGTACAACCAGTCGCGCACCTGTTCTCCGTTACCGTACACCGGCAGCGGCTTTCCCGCTAAGGCGTTTAGAATGACCAGCGGGATCAGCTTTTCCGGGAAATGATATGGCCCATAATTATTGGAACAGTTTGTGATGATAACGGGCAGACCATAAGTCCGGTTCCACGCTCGCGCTAAATGGTCGCTTCCCGCTTTAGAGGCGGAGTACGGGCTGCTCGGCGCATAAGCGCTCTCTTCATTGAACAAGCCCTCATTGTCGTGAAGGTCGCCAAAGACTTCGTCGGTAGAAATATGATGGAACCGGAATCCCGCTTTTTGCTTATCATCAAGAATTGAATAATGCTGGCGCGCGGCTTCAAGCAACGTGAACGTACCTATCACATTGGTCTGGATAAACGCAGCCGGACCATCGATAGAACGATCAACATGGCTTTCTGCCGCCAGATGCATGACAACATCCGGCTTGAACTCGCGGAACAGAGCGCTAATACCCACAGCATCCGTGATATCAGTACGCGAAAATGAATAGCGAGGACTCTTTTCAACGGATGCCAGGGACTCAAGGTTGCCCGCGTAGGTCAAACAATCAACAACACAGACCGTATCCTGCGTATGGTTAATAATATGACGGACGACGGCAGAACCGATAAAACCTGCTCCACCTGTTACGAGTATTTTCATATTCCCTTCACTATTTCTGGCTAAGACAGACAGCATTACGTTTATTAACTAAGATACTATTAAAATCAGTAAGCACCTTTTCTAAACAGGACAACATTCACTGTTTTGAACAAGATTACGATATCATTCCATAGTGACCAGTTTTTAACATACCACGAATCAAAATAAACACGGGTAGTATAATCGACATCATTACGACCACTCACCTGCCATAATCCCGTCATACCTGGCTTCACCATCAGGTAATAATCGACATCATCCGCATAGCGTTCTAACTCTTCCTGAATTACCGGGCGAGGACCAACAAGACTCATCTCACCTTTGAGCACATTAAATAACTGTGGAAGTTCATCAAGGCTTGTTTTACGAATAAACCTGCCGATAGGCGTAATACGTGGATCGTTCTTGAGTTTGAAGTCTTTCTCCCATTCGGCACGAGCTTCAGGATCATTCTCAAGTAATTCCGCCAGTATTTCTTTTGAGTTAATATCCATAGAGCGGAATTTGTAGCAATCAAATGACTCTCCACGTCGCCCTATTCTGCTATGAGCATAGATTGCCGGGCCACCATCGCGTGATACTTTGTACCAAAGATATACAAACAGCGGGGAGGAAAGCAAAAGAATAGCTGACGTACAAACAATATCGAAAGTACGTTTAATAAAACGTGATGTCAGTTTTGCGAGGTTATTGTGGACCTGCAGCAGCAAGACTTCATGGCTAAAAATGAAGGACATGCTTGTGCCGTAAAGCGGGAATCCTCGCAGAGAAGGAATAATAATGACATTGCGGCATTTATGTCTGGCAAGGAAACGTAGCCAGTTCTCAAATTTATCTTTTTCATCAAAATCACAGGCGACAACGAACTGTGTAGAAAAAGCATTGTAATGAGTTAAGAGGGTCTTCTCATCTTTAACAATAGGACACTCTTCCAGAGTTTCCGCTGTTGCATCAAAATCGCAGAAGGCATCAATTTTAAACCCGGATACCTCATGGCTCTGGAGTGCGAAATATGCCTCACGGGCATTGCGTCCAGAACCCAAGATGACAGTGCGCTTCTTCCAGTAGCCCAGTTTATTAAGCAAAACTTTTGTTAGTTCTCGCGAAACCGGAACCATAATGATGGCATATATCCAGCAATAGGCCCAAATATATCGAGAGAAGTGCCATTTTGAGAATGCAACCAAGGCGAGGTCAAAAATGGAAAAAATGACAATAGTTCGCAGTGTTTCTTTCAACTCAGACCAGAATGGTTTTTTCTGTGCATAGTGGCGTAAACGGACGCCAAACCAAAGTACACATAATGTTGTCAAAACAAGATGCGACAGAAGACGAACATCCATCTGAACCAGCGGCATGAAGGTATTCAAATCACCAATGAAGAACATGATGGTTAAAAATGAAAGCCCTAAAGAGATGTTTAACCAGAAAAAATCCGAAAGCATCAAAGAGATGCGACAAACAAACTCTTTCTTTTGATCTTGAAATACGCTACTTTTCATTATTTATTCCCTGGCATAAATCCCAAGATTTATGCCGTGGTCATTATTTTCCTGGATGAGTATAATTGTTCTGCACACGCGCAGCCTGAGTATTTATTAATGACTCAGAATATTGCGACCACGCTTTATCAACAAAGTTGATAATCTCTTCACGGAATCGTTGCTCAGAGAATGTCAGAGCATGCTCCCGGCAATCCTGCGGATTGATCTCTCCCGCATGCTTTTCAAACGTTTCCACGGCATCGCAGATAGCCTCGGCGGTTTGTTCAAAGAAGAACAGACCGGTTGGCTTCTCGCTTCCGAGAGGTTTAACCGTTTCCAGACACCCTCCCTTTCCATAGGTAATCACAGGCGTGCCGCTTGCCTGCGCTTCGACCGGGGAAATACCGAAGTCTTCTTCCGCTGCGAATACATACGCCTTAGCACGCTTCATGTAATCAACAAGCGCAGCATCGTCCTGATAGCCCAGCAACGTAACATTGTCAGTCGCCAGTTGCTTAATTTTATCCATTTCTGAGCCGTCACCGATAACAACCAATTTTTTATCGGGCATTTTGGCAAAGGCGCTCACGATAAGATCGACACGCTTATAGGGAACCATGCGGCAAGCTGCCAGGTAGAAATCCTCTTTACTGTCGCTAAACTCAAATTTATCCGTGTTCACGGGTGGGTAGATGACATCTGCTTGCCTACCGTAAACTTTATTGATTCGGCGAGCAATAAACTGGGAATTACCGATGAAATGATTTACCCCTGCAGACGTACGATAGTCCCAGATACGAATTTTGTGCAGAAGATACTTAGCAAGCCATCCCTTCAGCCCTTTATCCAAGCCAGATTCACGTAAGTACTGATGCTGGAAATCCCACGCATAACGGATAGGCGAATGCACGTAAGAAACATGAATCTGGTCTGGGCCCGTTATAACGCCTTTAGAGACCGCATGGCTGCTCGATATCACCACGTCATAAGCCGACATATCGAGTTGCTCGATCGCCAGTGGCATGAGCGGTAGATAAGACTGAAATTTTTTCGCTGCAAAAGGTAGACGCTGTATAAAGGTCGTAGTGACTTTTTTATTGTTAAGAAAATGTCTGTCTTTAGGTTTTAAAAAGTCACAAACCGCAAAAATATCCGCATCAGGATAGCAACGAAGAATTTGTTCAACTACTTTTTCTGAACCTGCATAGGAACTCAGCCACTCATGAACGATTGCTACTTTCATTACGCTTCTCATCAATTAACTTAAACATTTTTTCAGTACGCGACTGGTAAGTATACTCTTGTGCAAGTTCCTGACATTTCTCAACAGAAATTCGCTGACCTGAAGTAATATCTTCCAGTGCTGAAATAAATTCGGTCGACGTGTGGGCAATACGCACATAATCCTTGAAATCACATAACGACGCTAAATCAACGCTAACCACTGCTTTACCCGCTGCCAGATACTCGAAGAATTTCATCGGGAACATGGAGGCCGTGTATTCATTCAAATTATTAGGCAGTAAGGTTGCGGTAAATCCCTTCAAATAAGCCGGTAATTGCTGATAAGCGCGTGGACCAATTAAGTGGATGTTTTTATGGCGGGTCAACTGTGTTGCATCCGTATTCGGATCGCCTTCACCAACGTCACCTATCATCACGATAGACCATTCAGGATGCGCTTTCGCAATCTCTTCGAGCAGTGAGAAGTTGACTTTATAACCGCTGATTGCGCCAATAAAACCGATGCGTGGCTCAGGAATGGCGTGAAGATCGGACGGCAAAGGTAAATCGTCATCCAGCGCAGTGGAAAAATGGTTATAGTCGGCAACATTAGAAAAATAATAGACTTCATCACTCCACTGCTCACGCGACTTAAGCAAGGTCAACGAGGTAACGAACGTGATATCCGCACGTCGAACGAGCTCTTCCTCTGCATCCTGGAGAATGTCTACAGGCATACCGGGTTGCGCTTTGATTTCGTCAACGCAATGATACACAACGTACTGGAAATCACCGGGTTCAAGAAAGCGCGTGGTGAGCGGGTTATAGGTCCAGAGCGTTTCATCTTTGAACTTCAAGCGCCAGCACCAGAACTTGAGTGCGCTGCTCAAAATGAACTTATTGAGCCTACGAACGAACGCATAGTTGTTAAACGGAATTGAGATTGGTGACCAGACCCAAATATTATCTCTTACTTTTCTCGGCGCTTTAATCGCTTTAACAATCCTGCGGAAGATACGCGAAAGGTCTTTCTTATTTACACTTGGCCTACGCAGTCCCAGCGACTCGATATAGAGTACGCGGTGGCCGCGGTTGGCCAGTTCTACCGCAACATGTTGCTTGTTTGTCCAGAATGGATTGTCCCAGTCTGCTGTCGACAAGACGACGATATCTTTAATGTCAGTATTATTTTTCATAATATTATTACGTTATCTCAGTCCCTTTTTTATGAAAATCCCTTTAATACCATTTCGATACATTGGGAATAACATGGCCCACAAAATTGCGAACGTGACGAAGAGTGAACCGTCGACCAGCAATCTGATAAGCACACTGGATGGTTCAGTGACAACATGCCCTAATACCATAATGAATCCACTGTAGATAATCAGGCCAGGCGCAATCCTCAATGCTGCTGGTATGAGGTCTTTTGCTATTTTCAGATACCATGCACTGCACACAAACATGACCAGGCCGTATATCGAGTTACCCACGCCGAGACCAAATGCCCCCCAAACCTTATAGGTCGCTAAGTTGACCAGCGCATTCCCCAGCAATGCAACGATCATGACAATCAGCACTTGTTTGTTATTCAGATGTGCACTTAAAGCCTTTATGAATATATATCCAATAACCTGAGCCCAAAGACCAATACACATCCCCTGAATAATATCGGTAGTAACAGCCACTGAGTGTGAGTTAAATTCACCCCTCATAAAGAGTAAAATGACAATATCTTTCGCATAAACGAAGATAAAGAAAGACATATTCATCGAGAGAAGTGCTAACCAATTATAAATAATTGTCACTTTCTCTCGCACGACTTCAGGAGATTGCGAAGACCAGATAGGCAGTCCGGCAAAGGCAATAGGCACAGACAGGATAAAGGTGACCGTGTCGGTAATAAAGCGCGCGTAATCCAGAGCAGAAACAACATCTATACTAATTAACGATGCGAGCGCTCTCTCAAGCGTGATATTGCCCTGCAGAATCAAAGGTAGCAGAAGTAGTGGCCGCAGAGTAATCCAGAAACTGTTCATCACCTGCTTAACTTCAGACATATCAAACCGTTCTGGAAGGTTAAGAATGCGTTCTTTGCGCGCCCTCAACACCGCCCAGATACTAAAAGCAATGTAGCTACCGGTGAATCCCCATGCCAGCAGCAGATAATTATTATAATACCAGGCAGCGACAACCCCCAGAAGCATACCAACATTCTGGATGGATGCTCTCATAGACATGGGTTTGTAGTCACCATGTGCCATTGATATGTAATTAATCAGACCTGAGCAAAGATAAAATGGACAGCAAATTGCCATTATTTTGAACAATTCATTGGTCATTTCGCGGGCATTGCCATTAATGCCCGGCGCCATAATGCCCACCCAGTAATCCGATAAAAAGAATAATACAAAAAATAGCAACAGCGAGATAACAGCAAAAAATAAAAACATGCACAACTTGAAGGTTGATGCCCGAAATTCATCTTCTGTTAGATATTTTTTATATAGCGGGATAAATGCAGAGTTCAGGCTATCACTTGTCATGAAGTTAATTGGAACCAAGGTGCCTGTCTGGGCTATGCGGTATGCCCCATTGATATCACCGGTACCAAAAAATTTTGCCATCAAAATTTCCCTGAGCAATCCCAGAACTTTTGATAGCATGTTTCCGCCAAGTAACTGGCTTATAGCTTTTTTCATTTAGATGATCTTTTAAACAATGAAATGTACTCACCCACTGAATAGCTCAAGGTGTTTTTAACGGGTATATAGGATTTCCGCTGTAACCGGGTGACGTCATCAATAAAAGTCTGTACTTTATCGGTGGGAATATCGTTTGGGTTGCATTTAAATATCTTCGGACCGGCGCTAAACGTAAGGTGCTCAGAAATAATCAATGGCAGTCCAGCGCTCATAGCTTCAAGCACATTTAAAGGCAAACCCTCAACTCGCTTTGTGAGAAATAAAAACATATCGGCACATTGCATAAGATTTGCTAACTGCGTTCGGTTTTTAGCCCCCATAAAAATAACATCATGCTCAAGACCGAGATCATTCACTTTCTTTCTTAATTGCGGTTCATAAGGTCCGTCTCCACAAATAAGGAGTTTTGACTTGGGTCTGATTTTTTTTACTTGAGAAAAGAGCTCAATATTCTTATCCACACCTTTTTGTTCATGCAACCGAGATGCCGATAAGAAAACCAACGACTCCGGTGCTATATCTAATTGCTCCCGCAGGACGTCTTTGCTCGTTGTGGCGTCAGAAAACAGATGCTCATCAATGCCGTTTTCGATCTTCACCACTTTGTTGCTATCACAAATCATGTTTGTCGGGAAGCTAGTTAAATCTTTACTGACAGCATCACCAACAGCTACGATCCTGTCGAAATGTCTATAGTGCTTAGCATCGGAATAGAAACCCAGTAAGTTCTTCACGCTTGATAATACTTTTTTTAATTGTCGGGTTTTTAACTTTGATACTAATTCCCCCACTGAGGTTCCATGTGCTTGCATGATAAACTTTGCGTTGGGGAAGCTTGGCTTATATTTTAAAGTGCTGAAAGCACCGGCACTGATACTGATCACAGCACTGACATTTTCTTTATCATCCCAGCCTGCTATCAGTTTTTCAGTCTCAGTCCACCAGCCGGGTGAATATTGTGCTTTAGGAATGTTTTTAATTTTAATAATTTCTGGATAATGCTCTGACGATATAGTTTCAGCATCAAAATCCGTCGTGATAACCTTGACATCAAACCCAGTGACCTGCAACTGAACAGCAAGATCCCATGCAACAACTTCCATACCTCCCAGATGATGAAATGGGAGAGAGCGTGCAAAAATGATTACTTGTTCAGCCATGAATCAGTTCCTGATATATTTTTTCTAATTTTAACGTTTGTTTTGATAAGTTGAATTTCTCGCAGATAAATTCACGCGCATTCCTGCCCATGTTGAATCGCTCTTCGCCATTATTGAGCAAGTAAGAAATTCGCTCTGCCAGCTGCATATCATCGCGTTCTGTCACTAAAAAGCCGGTTCGCTCATCAATAATCGCCTCCGGGATACCACCATGATGAGTTCCGATAACAGGAACCCCCGTTACGGCGGCTTCCAGGAGTACCATTCCCAGCCCTTCAGCATCACCCGTTTTCGCCGTGATGCTCGGCAATATCAGCATACTGGCCTTACGCATCCATGCCATAACGTCCTGATGGGGCAGCGCACCGGTAAACGTGACATTTTGTTCAAGACCTAATGCGCTCACCTGCGTTTTTAATTCGGCCAACAGTGGCCCCTCTCCAATTACCACTAATCTCGCATCTGCACATGTTTTTTGGACATGCTTTAGCGCTTTGATCAAGATGGCAGTTCCTTTTTTCTCTACTAGCCTTGCCACATGTAAAATAATACCCTGATCGTCGCGTTGGTCGCGAGGTTGGTATTTATCAACGTCAATGCCAATGTAGTGCTGAACTAGCTTATCTTCAGGAAAACCATGTTTGATTGCTTGCTGAGCGATAAAATTGGAGACACAGATGAATTTATCTCCCTCTTTTTTGACTTTGTGCTGATGAATAAGGTAGTTAATCCATGCAGGCGAACGTGACTTAAGCAAATCTTTATTGCTCACCGTCACATCAAAGCCGTGTAGCGTTGTCACTAAAGGAATGTTTTTTCGCTGCGCCAGCGAAAGGGCGTAAAGACCGTCTATCGCAAAATGTGCATGGATAAGATCTAAAGGTTGATTGCTTAACGCTGTGTGGTATGGCTGTGCTGAGGTTGTTACAGCATTGAGCAACTCAGCCACCCTGCCCCGTATATCACCGTTGGGATTAAGTACGCACGCGGTGGCACCTTCAGGTTTTTTACCAATCATGCGTCTGCCGATATAACACTTGTTATAATTCTTAATTGCTTCGGCCTGCTGCTGTATAAAAACTTCAGAACCCTTGAAGAGCTGATTGCGAAAAATACCGACTGTTTTCATTGTTGTCCCTTACTCTCCCGGGCCATCGATATGTTTCCTGCCATACATAACCCAAGCATTACTGCCATTACCACCATCTGATGCTGTTCACCGATCAGACCAAAGTTTTCACCAAAGCCGTGAGCAAATTGCCATGCAAGAATCATTAATAAGGAGAAACCGAGATTCTTCTCTTCTGGATTGATATTTTTGACTGCACGCAATGCCACACCAATACTTGTCAGAATGAAACTCAGCCCCATAAGTGAAGCGATGATCCCAGACTTGGACCAAAGATAGATCAAGGTATTGTGTGGTGGCAGGAAATAATCCGTATGCTTGCTATAGTCAATTTCCCAGCCACCAAAGCCCTGCCCCATAAGCGGATTGTTCAAAAAGGCATTGAATGCATAGTTCCAAATTTCATAGCGCGTTTCTGCTGTATTTGTCGATTCTTGCAAAAAACCGCTCTGTTCAGCAACGCTGGATATCAAGCTAATTGCGATAAGGGCAATAGCGAATGAGGCACCAACTGAACCTACAACGATCTTTGTTTGCCGCTGAAGTTTCAGGTAGAAGATGAACACAGGAATAAGTACTGCAAAAAGAACGCCTGCTTTAGAGCCTGTAAAGAAGACTGTTACCCATAATAAAATGGCCATCAGCAGCGTTAGCTTCGAGTTGAGCGCTTTATAAATTCCCCAAGCCATAAATGATGAGACGCCTGCGTAGCAAGCCGCCGCATTCGCATTTACGAATAATACGCCACCTGCTTTTACAGGATCGTAGAAGTTATTTCTGGCCCCATCCAGCAATCCCTGTAGCGTATTCATGCCCATCAAATACTTACTTACCGGAGAGAGAACAATAGATAATTCTAATGTTTCATTTAGTCTGAAAAGGATAACTGTCACTGCCTGAAGACAGATTACAAAAAGCATGGCATTAATAACTTTATAAAGCGCCCACTTATTTGTTAGCCCCAATACGTAAACTGCATTTGCAATTACTATAAACTCTATAAGATACGCGATATCGCGTATACCCATTGATTTTTCTTCGGACCACGCGAGGCTGATTGTACTAATACAGATCAGACCAATTAAAGACAAAATTGCAGGTTTAGCTAAAAACCGGTTCGCATTCTTTAAAAACTCAGGAAGAAGCAGTGCAGGGAGTAAAAAAGCAAGTGGGACATCGGCCCCACCCAGTTGGACTAAATATAATTGCGGAACACTGCAAACCAAAACCAGCAGCAGTCTGAATTTTAATGAAAGCGTGAGGAAAATAAAAAATAAAATTAAACCTAACGCCGCTAATAAAACTTCTATCATTAATTTTTCCCACGCGATTGAGCAAATCAGAGTCAGCTATTAATCAGTTCTAACAGCTCATCTCGTTTCGTTATCATTAATTCCTCGTCAGCATCCGTCTCAACATTAAGACGGAGCAACGGTTCAGTATTAGACGTACGGATATTAAAACGCCAGTCAGCAAATGACATGCTCAAGCCATCGGTATAGTCAATATTAATAGCCAGCGGAGAATAGCGGGCTTCAATATCAGCAATAAGCTCGACTGCATTCTCCACCTTACGATTGATCTCACCCGAGACAGGGAATCTTGCAATGCGCGATTTAACGAGTTCTCCCAGTGAAGAACCTGACGTCAGGACAAGTTCCGCAACCAGGAGCCACGGAATCATACCGCTGTCGCAATAAGCAAACTCGCGGAAATAGTGGTGGGCGCTCATTTCGCCACCGTACACCGCATTTTCTATGCGCATACGTTCTTTAATGAAAGCATGGCCTGTTTTCGACAGAACGGGTATGCCGCCAGCACTTTCAACTATATCGATGGTATTCCATGTTAAGCGTGGATCATGGATAATTTTTGCACCGGGCTCTTTCTTAAGAAATGCTTCTGCTAACAAACCAACAATATAATAGCCTTCAATAAAATTGGCATGCTCATCAAACAAGAAACAGCGATCAAAATCACCATCAAAGGCAATGCCCATATTAGCCTGAGTTTCTAACACAACGTTTGCAGTATCCTGTCGTGCTTCAGGCAGCAGTGGGTTTGGTATACCGTGTGGAAATGTGCCATCGGGTTCATTATGAACTTTGACAAACTCAACAGGAACGCCCGCTTTTTTGAATCGTAATTCTATTTCGTCAATAACATGGCCCGCCGCACCATTACCTGAGTTGATAACCAACTTCAACGGTTTGATGCGGAAATTATCAAGATTGACATATCCCAGCAGATGGTCAACATAAGCGTCCAGGATATTAATTTTCTTATAACTTCCCTTTGTCTTGCTGGGCGTAAATTTGTTTTCTTCTGCTAACGCTTGAATATCTTTTAAGCCAGTATCACCACTCACAGGACGCGCGCCTCTGCGAACCAGTTTCATCCCGTTATAATCTATTGGATTATGGCTTGCGGTAACTTCAATCCCACCGTCTACATTAAGGAAGAATGTCGCAAAATAGATCTCTTCAGTCCCTGACAACCCAATATCAAGGACATCACATCCCCCATCCATCAAGCCTTCTGCAAGCGCCAGTTTTAATGATTCGCTAGTTAAACGAACATCACCGCCAATCACTACCTGCTTCGGAGATAAGCACTGTGCATAAGCTCGCCCGATACGCCAGGCAATATTTTCATTAAGTTCTTCGCCAAGTTTCCCACGAATATCATAGGCTTTGAAGCATGTTAACTTTTTATTATTTTTATCTTCCATTATGAAATCCTTAATACGTCATCGTCACCCAAATAGCTACCAAACTGAATTTCCAGAACCTCAAGATTAATTTTTCCTGGGTTTGAAAGTCGATGTTTTTTACCAACCGGAATTGTTGTAGATTCGTTTTCAGTCAGGTAAACAACTTCATCCTCTACACCAATCAACGCCGTACCGGTTAAGACAACCCAGTGCTCCAGTCGGTGATGATGCAATTGAAGTGAAAGCTCGCCGCCAGGAATAATGGTTACGCGATTAACTTTATAACGTGCATCGCGAACCAATGTTTCAACATGCCCCCATGGCATATAGCGCGTCGTATGCTCGCGACATTCACTTCGTGAATTTGCCTTCAGATGTTCAACTACGACTTTGACATCCTGAACGCTATTTTTATGGGAGACAAGCAGTGCATCTTTTGTATTTACGATAATAAGATCGTCTAATCCCAGTGCGGCAGTTAATTTATCTTCGCTGTGTATATAGCATGAGCGTGTATTATGAGTGAATACATCCCCAATCAATGCGTTTTCATTTGTATCATGGGTCGATGTTTCCCACAGAGCAGACCATGAGCCTACATCATTCCAGCCGGCGTCCATTGCAGTTACGATCCCTAATTCCGTATGCTCCATTACGGCATAGTCGATAGAGTCGGACGGGCAATCCGTAAAGGTATCTTTATTGAGTTTAATAAAATCGAGATCGTTGACAGGTTGCTGCATTGCATTCTTGCAGGCATCAAGTATTGATGGGCAAAATTTAGCCACTTCATTCAGATACGCAGAGGCCCGGAACATAAACATCCCGCTGTTCCAGAGATATTCTTTGCTTTCAAGATAGGAAATAGCCGTCGCTTTATCAGGTTTTTCAACGAATCTTTTGATTTTCCAGGCCGTTGAGTTGCCAGCATGCTGCTCTTCGCCACGCTGGATGTAACCATATCCCGTTTCAGGCTGAGTGGGGACGATACCAAAGGTGACGAGTTTTCCATCTTCGGCAAAGGGGATCGCGTCGGTGATGACAGCATGAAAAGCTGCGGTGTCGGAGATGAGATGATCCGCTGCCAGAATGAGCATTACGGGATCTTCCCCTAAGCTAATCGCATGCAGTGCAGCGAGTGTTATCGCTGGAGCAGTATTGCGTCCTACAGGTTCAAGAATGATGTTCCCGGCAAGTTTGTGCATTTGCCTCAGCTGTTCTGCCACCAGAAAACGATGATCTTCATTACAGATAACGATGGGATTTGTCACATTGAGTCCGTCCAAACGAGAGATCGTATTTTGAAGCATTGATCCCCCCTGATGGAATGACAGAAATTGCTTGGGCTGCAACTCGCGAGACATCGGCCATAGCCGGCTCCCTGTTCCTCCTGCGATCACCACTGGAAGTAACATCCTTCTTCTCCTGCTTTGCTCAATACTGATTTGTGTGTAAAAAAGGCACGCTACCGCCCCTGGCTTAGGCTACCAGAAGCAATAATCGAAATTGAATTTCTCACCCTGCCGATACCGACCACATGCAGGAGAGATATAATATGATTTTGGCTCATTGATTGCCAAAATTTGAAAATGCGTTTATTTACTTTAAATAGAACAAAAGACCACCCTGAAATTCAGGGTAGTCTCCTGTTTTGCTGTATCTTCAAAATTGCCGTTTAATCATGTGATTCGAGCAGTTTCGTAATCCTTTCGCGGAACTTCTGCCCTTCCTTCACGTTACGCAGTCCGTAGTTCACAAACGCCTGCATATAACCCATTTTCTTGCCGCAGTCATAGCTGTCGCCCGTCATCAACATCGCGTCAACAGACTGTTTTTTAGCCAGTTCAGCAATCGCGTCGGTCAACTGAATACGCTCCCAGGCACCGGGTTTCGTTTTTTCCAGCTCAGCCCAGATATCAGCATTAAGAACATAGCGACCTACCGCCATCAGGTCGGAATCCAGCGTTTGCGGCTGATCCGGTTTTTCGATGAACTCAACAATGCGGCTCACCTGACCGTCCGATTCCAGCGCTTCTTTCGTCTGGATAACAGAGTATTCAGACAGGTCACCTTCCATACGCTTAGCCAGCACCTGGCTACGACCGGTTTCATTGAAACGCGCCACCATTGCCGCCAGGTTGTAACGCAGTGGATCGGCAGTGGCGGTGTCCAGAATGATATCCGGCAGCACAACGATAAACGGATTGTCACCCACAACCGGACGGGCACACAGAATAGAGTGTCCCAGACCCAGCGGCTGCGCCTGGCGTACGTTCATGATGGTCACGCCCGGCGGACAAATAGACTGTACTTCCGCCAGCAGCTGGCGCTTAACGCGCAGCTCAAGCAGCGCTTCGAGTTCGTAAGAGGTGTCGAAGTGGTTTTCTACCGCATTCTTGGACGAGTGGGTAACCAGGACGATTTCTTTGATCCCTGCAGCAACAATCTCGTCGACAATGTACTGAATCATTGGCTTGTCGACGATCGGCAGCATCTCTTTAGGAATGGCTTTTGTGGCTGGCAGCATATGCATGCCCAGGCCTGCTACCGGAATGACTGCTTTCAAATTAATCATTATTTCTTCCACCTTAAAATGGTTGACGAATTATAGCTCTTTAACCTGTTTTCGCCAGCATGATTTGCCGTAATCCTTGAGCAATGTTACGCCTTCGCATCACAAATTTCTGTAGATGTAATCTGATTCGATCGCGCTTTTATGCCAGGAATAGTCTCAAAACAGAACATTGTCGATTATCTGTGCGGAAGCGCAAAGTTCAGCCTTTCTGCATTTACCACCTGCTGGTCGACCCGGTCAATATCTACCGAGCTTTGCCCTTTCTCATTCACAGCTTTAATGTTCGCCAGTGACAGCAACGTCTCGTCTTTCGCCATGAATTTACCCCGCACATCCTTGCGCAGGTCGAAGTTGATCTTCAGGGCGGGCCCCACAGCCGCTTCCTGCATCACATTGATGTTGCGTAAAAAAAGATGTTGCGGCTTGTTGTGTAATTCCAGCGTAGCACGCTGCATTTCCACGTTGGTTATCGCCACAAACGAGGTGGCGTTACCGGATGAAATCTGTATTCCGCGCAATTTATACGCAAGCTGTCGATTATCGAGGTGAATATTGTTGAGCTTGAAGTTCTGCGGGATGGACAAATAATCGCCTTTTATCACCCCATAGCCGATTAACATTCCGGCACTATTAACCATATCGACATTATCAATAATGAAATTATCACAGCCATAAATAGCCACCGTGGCGTTGTCTATTCCCGCCTTTTTACTGAAGTCAGGGGTTATATTTTTGGCCTTTATATTACGGATAACAAAATGCTTGCCGTTTTCAACGTGCACCAGCTGGCGACAGTTGCTGCCGGTGATGTTTGCCACCACAAAGTTCTTGACGGTTTGCTTCTCTGGATAGTCGTTATCGTAGGTGCTGCCGGCGAGGCCAATGCCGATGCCCCAGTTGATCTTGCCGTTGGTACAGTTGATGTTGTCGATGACATGATCGGAGATCAGGATATTGCGATCGTTAATGGCGACGTTCCACTCAATCGCATCCCCCTGCAGATGGCTAAATTTACTGTTGGTGATGCGGGCACCATCCACCTGGTTGTGGAAACCCTGGCGCAGGATGGCGTAGTTGGCCTGGCTCACGCTGATGTTATCAATGACAAGATTGCGCATCACGCTGGGTTTCTTACCGCCGATGTAAATCTGCGTCACCGGGCCAAAACCGCTCATGGCCAGCCCTTTGATGACGCAGTCAGAGCCGCGAACGTCGAGCGTTATGTTCTCCGTGCGCCCGGCACCTTCGCCTATTACTTTGCTGCCTTCCTGCAAAACAAAGCGGCCGCGCCCGTTGCCGGTTAACGCCCCGCGGATCAGCAGCGTTTTACCGTCGGGAATAAAAATGCCCGTATTGATGTTTTCACAGGTCAGTCCCGCAGGAACAACAACCGTGTCCCCTTCGTTAAACGCCTGCTTAAAGGCGGCGATCCAGTCGTTGTTATTGTACTGATTAACAGAGACCGTTCTTCCGGCTGCCGCCCGCGCAATGCGTGACGACAGCAGCGGCGTGGCCGCCAGAACGGACAGAGAAGAGACAAAGGTGCGTCGGGTAATCTTTTTCAGCATACATCCTCGGCGTTACAGCGTTTGCAGCAGGCTCGCTAACTGGCGGTTAATCACCTGCTGGTTAAAATCGGCTTCCACTTTTTGTCGGGCGTTATGGAGCACGGGCTCCAGCGTCTGCTGGTCGATGTCGCTGAAGGCAGCTAATCGGTCCGCAAGGGCCATCGCGTTATTCTCCGGCACCAGCCAGCCGGAATGGTCCGACTTAATCAGCTCCGGGATCCCGCTGTGCAGGGTCGATACCACAGGAATACCGACGGCCATCGCCTCCATCAGCGCTACCGGAATGCCTTCCATATCGCCATCGGCGCCCGTCACCGAGGGCAGCAGAAACACATCCGCCTCGTCGAGCATGGCCTTGACCTCGTGGCTCGGCTTGAAGCCCGGCATCTCTACGACATCTTCCAGCTGATACTGTTCGATAAGCGTGCGCAGGCGACGCTCCCACGGCCCAATGCCGAGAATGCGATAGTGGAAATCCACCCCGCGCGCCTTCAGCTGGCGGCAGGCTTCAATGGCCACATGCAGGCCTTTCTTCTCGGTCAGACGAGCAACGGAGATGATCTGCAGCGGTTTTCCCGGCACCTTGACGGGACGGCGAGTGAAGCGCGTTAAATCCACGCCCATACGCGACACGGCAATTTTCTCGCCCGGGCAGCCCATGTTTTTCAGGCGTCCGGCCCACAGGTCGCTGATGGGCAGCATCATGTCGCCGCGGCGGAAAAGCTGCTGATACTCCGGCGTGTAGTGGTTCAACACTTCGCGGCTGGAGATGTCGATACCGTGGAAGATGGTCGCAATTTTACCGTCAATCACGCCCAGTTCGCGCAGCTTCGCGGCCGTGACGCCCGCCGGGCCAAAGTGGGCGATAAACACGTCGGCACGATACGGCTGCGCCGTTTGCCCGCAGATGGCCGACAGGATCAGATTGCGAGATTCGGACCCATAGCGAGAAACATTCAGCGCCCGCCACGTCGACGCGCGATGGATCCCGCGTAAGGTCTGGCTGGCCCGGTGGCGCAGCTTACTCAGCTTCCCGGACGGCTCATCCTGCAGCCAGCGGGTTTTCGCCTCCAGCCCATACTGGGTATACGCCGCATGGGTATTTTTGGTATCGCCCTTTTGCAGGGCGATAATCTCCACGTCATATCCCATATCGATAAACGCGGTGATTTGGTTCAGGACAAACGTTTCAGACGACAGCGGAAATTTCAGTAAGAAGAAACCAACCTTCATTTCCCCTCCCGTACGCGGTCAAGTACCGATTTCACCATCCCAATGCCCTTCTCGCGCTCGGCTTTCACCGCCACGGCCAGGCGTTCATTGATGGCGGGCAGTTGACCCAGGGTATCCCCTACCATCGACCCCAGCGAACCATCCAGCAGATGACGGATATCCACGGCCATTTCAGGCATACCAAGCTGCTGCATGATGCCTGCTGATTTGTGTTCGTAGTTGATAGCAATGGCCGGCGTGCCAAAGTTCATGGAGATAATGGCGGAGTGCAGGCGCGTGCCGACGGTCAGGTCACAGGCGGAGAGCAGCTTGCCCATCTCCAGGTCGTTCAGTTCGTCCATCACCACGTGATAACGGGACGGATCGTTCACAAGATTGCGCAGGTTCAGCGCCACCATGCGGTCGTCTTTGTTGTAGCTGTCGATACCGGTGCAGGTGGAAAGCGCCAGCACCTGATAACCGCTGTCCAGCACGCGGTTCACCACGTCGGCGAAGGCTTTCTCATACGCCGCCTGCGTGGTGCCTAAACGCTTATCGAAGGGCGCCAGCTCGCGCAGGGTTATTGCGACGGTTTTCTGTTTCGCCGCCACGTCGAGCCAGTGCTGCACCGCGTAGCTCGGCTGGAAGCTGTCGTTCTGGTGATCCACCAGCCAGGCGGTATCCACGCCGTGCTCAACTTTTGAGGTGTCAATTTCGCTGCGCTTCATCATGTCGAGGCTGACCGACTCGCGCAGGATCAGCGCGTCGCAGTGGCCGAAGACGTAGTTCGCGAGCTGGTTAAACTGCGGATCCTGGAAAGGCCCCACGCTGTGGCCAATCATAAACAGCGGTTTTTTCGCCATGAACGTACAAAGCGCATGCTCAAACTGCGGCACGCCGTAGAGATCGACGAAGAACGAACCGCCAACCTGGATAATGGCGTCATAGCCGGACAGCAAACGAACAAAATCGGTAAAGCCCTGCGCGATAGCGATATTGCGCAGCTTGCCGGTATCGGTCACGCGGGAAAGCAGCACCTGGTGCTGGTAGCGACGACGCAGCACTTTCTTCACGCGGCCCATCACGCCCGCAGCGTTGTTATGCTGTTTCATCTGGCTGTAGAGCGGGTCGCCCATCACCGGGCGGTTCAGTAGCCAGGATGAGCTGACCGGATAACGGCTCATCACGTCCACTTCGGTCTCAGGCTTAAGGGTGTTAATTGCATCCAGTAAACCGCGCAGGATGGCGCTGTCGCCACGGTTGCCGCAGGTATGGTTGCCAAGAATTAATAATTTCATAATGGCCTCTTAAATAACTAGCCTGCGCGAAGCAGCGTTTTCATTTTTTCGTTACGGCAAAACTGGCGCTTCATCTCTACCACCAGCGCATTGCGCGACAGCACAATCATCACGACGAATGCCAGCGCGCCCGCGGCAACCTGCACTGCCAGCAGCGCGGCCAGCGGCAGGTGGCCACTGAGGATGATGCCCAGGCCGTAGCTCACCGCCAGGGTTGGCAATGAGAGATAGAACGGCAGCCACAGGCTCAGGATGTACTGACGGTAGCTGGAACCCAGCACCGGCTTGATCATGATGAAGTAGCTCAGAACCGTATTGACTACCTGTACCAGCAGGAAGCCCAGCGTGACGCCGATGGCGCCCGCCGTATGCCCGCCGACGATAATCGCCGGAATAAACAGGAAGGTTTTGAATACGTTGAACTTAAAGCTGATGTCCACGCGCGCTTTTGCCATCAGCAGGGAACCAATCGGATTCCCCACGGAACGCAGCAGCCCCACCACGCACAGCAGCTGCAGGATCGGGATGATGCCGTTCCACTTCTCACCAAACACCAGCGGCACGAAGTTGCTGGAAACCACCATCAGCCCCAGCAGCACCGGGAAGTTGATAATCCCCACCACGGAAAGCAGCTTGTAGAAGTTGACGCGCAGCTTCTCGGTGTCGTCCTGAATCTTGGCGAACGCCGGGAACAGGACGCGGGTGATTATCGGGTTCAGCTTCATCGGCGGCACCACCGCGACGTTGTAGGCCAGGTTGTAGCCCCCCGCCACGCTCGCGCCAAGGATACGCGCCAGCACCAGCGTAGACAGGTTGGTATTCACATAGTTGATGATGCTGTCCGCCGTCAGCCACGCGCCAAAGCGCAGGTTGGACGAGACGGAAGCGAGCGAGAAATGCAGCCCGGGACGGTAGATCTTACGGCCAAAGTAGCCGAACAGCAGCGTGCGCACGGAAGAGTTAACCAGGTATCCGAGGATAGCGGTCATCGCCAGCGGCCAGAAATGGGCGCTCACCACGGTGAAGGTAAAGCCCGCCAGAACGGCACTTGTCTCAATCATGCCGATCTTGTTGAACTCCAGCTCTTTCTGCATCAGCGCGCGGAACTGCTGCCCGTGCGGGATCACCACGAAAGCAAACGACAGCGTGCGCATCAGCGGGGCGAGATCCGGGTTGTGCAGCACGCTGGCGATGGTGTCGCTCAGCAGGAACACCAGCACGAACACGAAAATCCCCAGCCCCACGTTCAGCCAGTAGAGGGTGGTCAACTCGAGATGGCTGATCTCTTTGCGCTGGATAATCGAGTTGGCAATACCAAAATCAGACAGCGTATCGGCCAGCGCGATAATCACCAGCGAGACGGTCAGCAGACCGAACTGATGATTATCAATAATGCGCGCCAGAACGGTCATCTGCACCAGGCCGAGGCCAATGATGACGATGGTCGCCATCGCTGACCACTTCGCCCCGCTGATGGTTTTTTCACGTAAGCTCATCTTAGTACGCCGCTTTGTTCACGAAACCTTTGAAGATGGTCAGAAAAACAATCTTGATATCGAACCAGATACTCCATTCACGGATGTACTCCAGATCGAATTCGATACGTTTTTCCATTTTTTCCAGCGTGTCGGTTTCGCCGCGCCAGCCGTTGATCTGCGCCCAACCGGTGATGCCCGGCTTCACCTTATGGCGCAGCATGTAGCCTTCAATCAGCGAGCGGTACTGCTCGTTGTGCGCCACCGCGTGTGGACGCGGGCCAACAATCGACATGCCGCCGGTAAAGACGTTGATAAACTGCGGCAGTTCGTCCAGCGAGGTGCGGCGCAGGAAGTTGCCCACGCGGGTGACGCGCGGATCGTTCTGCGTTGCCTGGGTCACCACCTTGTCATTTTCCATCACCTTCATGGAGCGGAACTTCCACACCATAATCGGCTTACCGTCCATACCGTAGCGGGTCTGGCGGAAGATAACCGGGCCGGGAGAACTCAGCTTCACCGCCAGGGCAATGCAGCACAGAACAGGCGAAATCAGCAGCAGGATCAGTGAAGAGAGCACAATATCTTCCACGCGCTTCAGCACGCGGTTAATGCCCGACAGCGGCGTGTCGTATAGCGGTACCACCGGCACGCCGTTCACCTCTTCAATACGGGAGTGAAGGATGTTGAAGGTAAACACGTCCGGGATCAGAATCACGGAGCAGGTTGTGTCCGCCAGCTCGCGCATCAGCTGCTTAATGCGGGATTCGTCGCTCATCTGCATGGCGATGTAGACGTTATGAATCTTGCCGGCCTTCGCGTCTTCAATAAGCTGTTCGTAATTACCCGCCCAGTCCGCAGGCACGCCGCCCGGCTTCGCGTCGTGGTAAATCCCCACCACTTCAAACCCTAACCACGGCTCTTTGCGGAAGCTGTTGAGCAGCACCTTCCCGACCGGCAGATCGCCCGCTACCGCCACGAAGCGGCGATTGTAGCCACGGTTACGCAGCCAGCCCGCGCCAAAGCGGATCAGGGAACGGCACACCACCATGCCGACGCTGGTCAGCAGATACCAGCAGAGATAGGTGACGAGGCGATTGTCAAAATCATGGCTGAACGCCACCAGGCCCGCGCTGAAGATCAGGCTCAGGGTCCAGTTTTGCAGCAACAGCATCAGTTCGGTGGTCATTTTGACGCCGCGCCACGAGCGGTAGAAATCCGTCATCCCGCCGATCATCTGAAACACGACCAGCGCAATGAGTGCCATCAGCAGATGCATGTATAAGAACGGCAGCCCGCCGATCCGACACACCGCCCACAATCCGCCGACCATGATGGTGATATCAGAAAAACGCTGCACCATAGAGATTAACGATGCATTCGTTCTCGCTCGTTCGCGTTTTTTTAGATTCGTCATCGTTGTTCCTGTATTCGGTTCCCCCTCCCGCCGGGAGGGGCAATTGTTACTGATTCAACAGCGCCAGAATGTCCTTCGTTCGGGCTTCCATCAGCGCCGTGTCAGCACGGGATTCCACGTTCAGGCGCACCACCGGCTCGGTGTTGGACGAGCGCAGGTTGAAGCGCCACTGCGGGAACGCCATGCTGATGCCGTCCGTACGGTCAATTTCCAGCGCGTGAATCGCAAAGTGCTGCTCCACGCGGGCAATGGCCTCGGCTGGCTCCGCCAGCTTGCTGTTGATTTCCCCGCTCGCCGGGAACGCCGCCATGCGGTCGCGCACCAGCTCGCCCAGCGTCTGCCCCTTCAGGCAGAGCAGCTCGGTGACCAGCAGCCACGGGATCATCCCGCTGTCGCAGTAGGCAAAATCGCGGAAGTAGTGGTGGGCGCTCATCTCGCCGCCGTAAATGGCGTCTTCTTCGCGCATGCGCTCTTTGATGAAGGCATGGCCGGTTTTGGACATCACCGGCGTGCCGCCTGCCGCGGACACCACGTCGACGGTGTTCCAGGAAAGACGTGGATCGTGAATGATCTTCGCGCCCGGGTTTTTCTCGAGGAACGCTTCCGCCAGCAGGCCGACAATGTAGTAGCCCTCGATGAACTGCCCTTTTTCGTCGAACAGGAAGCAGCGGTCAAAGTCACCGTCAAAGGCGATACCCATATCCGCGCCGTGCTCGATCACCGCGTTGCGGGTGTCATCGCGGCACTCCGGCAGCAGCGGGTTTGGAATACCGTTCGGGAAGTTGCCGTCCGGGGTGTTGTGTACTTTGATGAAGGTCACCGGCACGTTCAGCGCCTTAAAGCGGGCTTCCAGCGCGTCCACCACCGGGCCGGCCGCGCCGTTACCGGAGTTGATTACCAGCTTCAGCGGCTTGAGGTTCGCCACGTTGATGTAGCCCAGCAGGTGGTCGATGTAGTCTTTCTGCAGGTTGATTTTTTTGTAGCTGCCGCGCTTCGCCTCGTTCACCGGCGGGAAATCGTTGGCTTCCGCCAGGCGCTGCACGTCGCGCAGGCCGGTATCGCCGCTGATAGGGCGTGCGCCCTTGCGCACCAGCTTCATGCCGTTGTAGTCCATCGGGTTATGGCTGGCCGTCACTTCGATACCGCCGTCCACGCCCAGGTGGAAGGTGGCAAAGTAAATCTCTTCGGTCCCGGAAAGGCCGATATCCAGCACGTCCACGCCCGCATCCTGCAGCCCTTTCGCCAGGGCCAGCTTGAGGGATTCACTGGTCAGACGCACGTCGCCGCCCAGCACGATGGTCTGTGGTTTTAAATATTCGCCGTACGCGCGGCCAATGCGCCACGCGATATCTTCATTCAGCTCTTCGCCCAGCTTGCCGCGAATATCGTAGGCTTTAAAACAGGTTAATTTTTCCATGATGACCCCTTTTTCAGGCAACAGTCGGCCCTGACCACTAAATGGCCAAATTGATTTTTTTGTCATTCGTAGGCCCGGTGAGCGCAGCGCCACCGGGCATAATGCAGAGTGCTACACCCGCCCGTAGCGGTCCTGGAAGCGCACGATATCGTCCTCTTCCAGATACGAGCCGGAGCGCACCTCAATTAAGTCGAGAGGAATTTTCCCCGGGTTCTCCAGACAGTGCGTCGCCCCCAGCGGAATATAAATGGACTCGTTTTCACCCAGCAGTTTGACTTCACCGTCAATGGTGACTTTAGCGGTACCCGCGACCACCACCCAGTGCTCGGCGCGGTGATGGTGCATCTGCACCGACAGCCCCTCGCCCGGCTTCACGGTGATGCGTTTCACCTGGTAGCGGTCACCGGAGTCAATGGAGTCATATTTCCCCCACGGACGGTAAACTTCGCGGTGAATATGGTGCTCGTGGCGACCATCGGCCTTAATTTGTTCAACCACTTTTTTAACGTCCTGCACGGCGTTACGGTCGGCAATCAGCACGGCGTCTTTGGTCTGGACTACCACCAGATCTTTCACCCCGACCGTGGTCACCAGGCCGGACTCGGCGTAAACGTAGCTGTTTTCCGTTTTGTGGCTAATGACATCGCCGTGGTGGACGTTACCCTCCGGGGTATGGGCGCTGATCTCCCACAGGGAGGACCAGGAGCCCACATCGCTCCAGCCTGCATCCATCGGTACCACGACGGCGTCTGCCGTACGTTCCATCACCGCGTAGTCAATGGACTCTTCCGGGCAGGCGAGGAACGCCTCTTCATCCACGCGGATGAAGTCGAGATCCGGGTCCACCACCGCCATCGCTTTCTCGCAGGCGTTCAGAATATCCGGGCGGTATTTGCGCAGCTCTTCCAGATAGCGTCCGGCGCGGAACAGGAACATCCCGCTGTTCCAGTAATACTCACCGCTGGCAACGTAGGCCTGCGCGGTTTCCAGATTCGGTTTTTCAACAAACTGCGCCACGTCAAACGCCACGCTGTCGCCTTCACCCGGCGTCACGCTGCCGCGGCGGATGTAGCCATAGCCGGTTTCCGGCAGATCCGGCACGATACCGAAGGTCACCAGCTTGCCGCTCTCGGCGTAAGGAATGGCCGCACGCACCGCGTCGCGGAACGCGTCTTCCTGCTGGATAACGTGGTCTGCCGCCAGGACCAGCATCAGCGGGTCACAGTCCGGGCTGCTGCGTTTTGCCGCCAGCGCCGCCAGGGCGATCGCAGGCGCGGTATTGCGCCCAGCAGGCTCCAGGATGATGTTTTCGGTAAGCTTATTCAGCTGGCGCAGCTGCTCGGCAACAATAAAGCGGTGCTGTTCGTTACAAATCACCACCGGGCTTTCACACTCCACGCCGTGCAGACGGTTTACCGTCGTTTGCAGCATGGTGAGATCCCCTTTCAGGCAGAGGAACTGTTTTGGATAGAGCACGCGGGACAGCGGCCACAACCGGCTACCAGAGCCACCAGCCATCACAACCGGATACAAAGTGGTTTGACTCATGATTTATCCCCGTATATCTGCAATAAATTGGCTCAGCACGTTCTCTTTTTCGAGCGTGCGTTCGGCATATTCACGTGCCACCGTGTTCACTTTTGGCATGGCAAGTGCCTTTTCAATTCCGGTCACCAGCGCCGGGACCGATTCCGGCTCCACGCACACGGCAATTCCCGGATAGCTGTCGCACAGCTGGCCTAATTCTGTTTCGGCTTCTGCCGTAATCACCGCGTTGCCGCCCACTGCCAGAATGTTGGTCAGCTTGGACGGCAGCACCGCATCCGCGGCGCCGCGTTTTTGCACCACCAGATGGCAGTCGCCCATCTTCAGCAGCGCAGGCAATGCCTCGTAAGACTGAAGCGGGAAAAATTTCACATTGGTCAGGCCGCGTTCGCCGGCCATTTTTTCCAGCCGCGCCTTTCCACCTCCCTGCCCGACAATCACAAACGTCCACGGATGTTTGCTAAGCTGCTGGGCAGCTTCAATCACGCTCTCCAGTCCCTGCTTTTCGCCGATGTTGCCTGAGTAAAGAATGATTTTTTGATCTTCAGGCAAACCGAGCTGCGCGCGCAGAGCCTGAGCGTCCTGCTCCGTCACGTCGCGAAAACGCGCCACTTCGGACCAGTTCGGGAAGAAAATCACCTTCCGGGCCGGAACGCCCTTCTCCTGCGCCTTGTTCATCATTGAGCGCGAGATCGTCGAGACGTAGTCCACGTTGTGTAAGCCGCTGCGCTCAAACGCGCTGGCGAGCTTCGCCACCTTGCCGCCCTTGCTTTTGCCTGCCATCCCCAGGCCCAGCATGGCGTCAACTTCGTAATCCTGAATGTGCAGCAACGTGCGCGCACCGGAGAGTTTGCCCAGCAGGCGCATGCCCGGCGTGCAAAACAGCGTCGGCACCACGCCGATGATGCGATCCGGCTTCCAGCGACGCTGCGCCATCAGCGGGAAAAAACTGCTCAGGGCAAAGCTGCCCAGATGAAGTAACCGTTTCAGCGTCGAGGGCTGCTTAGGGACATACAGCGGGCAGCGCCAGACGGTCGCTGCACCCTCTTCGCGACGGTAGCGCCAGCTTGAGTAGCGCTCCCCGACTTTCCACTCCGGGTAGTACGGCGGCGCGGTAATGACCCGCACGTCATGTCCCTGGCTCGCCATCCACTCGACCATCTCGCCGGTGTATTTCCCGATGCCGGTTAGCTCCGGCGAATAGTTGATTCCGTATACGAGGATCTTCATATGCCCGGCACCTCGGCCTGACGATCGGCCAGGAAATAGGCACGACTGTTGTCATGCACATTGTCGCTGGCCAGCAGCGCCTCTGGCGTCTGCCAGCGGTAGTCGTCATGCTGAGAATCAGGCAGACGCAGGTCTGCCTCACTCACCTTCAGGCGGAACCCCAGCACGATGTAGTGCGTGGTGAACCCGGTGCCTGAAAAGTTATCGTCATAGAAGTGCTGCCAGACCCCGTAAAACTGGCCCGCTGCCATCGGCAGCTGCAGGCCCAGTTCCGCCAGAGTGAGACGCTCAAACGCATCGCTCAGCGTCTCATCCTTCTGCACGCGCCCGCCGGGCACGAACCAGAAGCCCTGTGCAGGACGGTTGGTTCGTTTCCCCAGCAAGAACTCGCCGCGTTCGTTCTCCACGATCAAATCAATTGAGATGAGCGGAGTGGAACGCACTACCGTGGCAAAATCTTCCTGACTTAAAAACATCGTTACCCCCGGAAGCGGTGCTGGTTTTCCAGGAACCACTGGTAGGTACTGGCCAGCCCCTGCTCCAGTGACACCTCGTGATACCAGCCCAGCTGATGCAGACGGGTCACGTCCAGCAGTTTGCGCGGCGTGCCGTCCGGTTTCGTGGCGTCAAACACCACGCGGCCCTTGTAGCCCACCACCTGCGCGATGGTTTGCGCCAGCTCGCGAATGGTGCAGTCCACGCCGGTACCGACGTTGATGTGCGACAGCATCGGCTCGGTGTTCTCCTGCCACACTTCGCGATCCAGCTCCATCACGTGAATGCTGGCCGCAGCCATGTCGTCCACGTGAAGGAATTCACGCATTGGCGTACCGCTGCCCCACACCACCACGTCCGGCGCGTTCTCGGCGGTCGCCTCGTGGAAGCGGCGCAGCAGCGCCGGGATCACGTGCGAGTTGCTCGGGTGGAAGTTGTCGTGCGGTCCGTACAGGTTGGTCGGCATCACCGAACGATAGTCGCGGTTGTACTGACGGTTGTAGGACTCACACAGCTTGATCCCGGCAATTTTGGCAATCGCGTAAGGCTCGTTGGTCGCTTCCAGCGTGCCCTGCAGCAGTTCGCTTTCGGCGATCGGCTGTTTCGCCATTTTCGGGTAAATACAGGACGACCCGAGGAACAGCAGCTTATTCACGTTGTGCAGATGCGCCGCGTGAATGATGTTGCTCTCGATCATCATGTTTTCGTAGATGAAATCCGCCGGGTAGGTGTTGTTAGCGACAATGCCGCCCACCTTCGCCGCCGCCAGATACACCTGGTCAATACGTTCGTTAGCAAAGAAGTCCTGTACCGCACGGCTGTCGAGCAGGTTCAGCTCGTCGCGGGTGCGGACAACCACTTCGACGTCGCCGCGCTGTTCCAGCTGGCGAACAATCGCGGAACCCACCATTCCGCGATGACCGGCGACAAAAATACGTTGTTTTGTCATTCTCAGGACTCCAGCGCGATGGCAACCTCGTAGCCATGAGACTTGAGCAGAGAGTGTTTTTTCGCTGCTTCAAGATCTTTGGCTACCATCTCAGAGACCATCTCCTGCAGAGTGATTTCTGGTTTCCAGCCCAGCTTCTCGTGCGCTTTGGTTGGGTCGCCCAGCAGGGTTTCCACTTCAGCAGGACGGAAGTAGCGTGGGTCAACCTGCACAATCACGTCGCCAGGCTTCACGCCCGGAGCGTCGTGGCCGGTCACGGAAACCACGATACCTTTCTCTTCCACGCCGGTACCTTCGAAGCGCAGTTTGATGCCCAGCTGTGCCGCGGCCATTTCAACGAACTGACGTACGGAGTACTGCACGCCGGTCGCAATGACGAAGTCTTCTGGCTGTTCCTGCTGCAGCATCATCCACTGCATTTTCACGTAGTCTTTGGCATGGCCCCAGTCACGCAGGGAATCCATGTTGCCGAGGTGCAGGCAAGACTCCAGACCCTGCGCGATGTTGGCGATAGCGCGGGTAATTTTGCGGGTGACGAAGGTTTCGCCGCGACGTGGTGATTCGTGGTTGAACAGGATGCCGTTACAGGCGTACATGCCGTAGGATTCACGGTAGTTCACGGTGATCCAGTAGGCGTACAGTTTTGCTACCGCATACGGAGAGCGCGGGTAGAACGGCGTGGTCTCTTTCTGTGGGATTTCCTGCACCAGACCGTACAGCTCAGAGGTGGATGCCTGGTAGAAGCGCGTTTTCTTCTCAAGGCCGAGGAAGCGAATCGCTTCCAGCAGACGCAGCGTACCCATGGCATCAACGTCGGCGGTATATTCCGGGGATTCGAAGGAGACCGCAACGTGGCTCATCGCGCCCAGGTTGTACACTTCATCCGGCTGTACTTCCTGCAGAATACGGGTCAGGTTGGAGGAGTCCGTCAGATCGCCGTAATGCAGATGGAATTTCGGGTTCGCGGAGTGAGGATCCTGATAGATATGGTCAACACGCTCGGTGTTGAAAGAAGATGCACGACGTTTAATACCGTGCACTTCATAACCTTTTTCCAGCAGTAACTCTGCCAGGTAAGAACCATCCTGCCCGGTAACGCCGGTGATGAGAGCGACTTTAGACATGTTTATATTCCTCTACTTATGAATTTAATCAGTTTCAACGCGTTCGCGTATCACCACTGCGGGGTTGCCACGGCAAATTTTATTTGCCGGTAGCGATTTAAAAACGCTGCTGCGGGCACCGACTACCGTGCCATCGCCAACAGAAACACCCGGTGCAACAAAAACATCCGTTGCCAGCCAGCATTTTTCACCGATCGCAATAGGCGAAGCGGTAATATCAAAATGCTGACTCATAAAATCGTGGCTGCCGGTGCACAAATAGCATTTCTGTGAAACCACCGAATTTGCGCCAATCGTAATTTCGCCCAAGGTATATAACACCGCGTCATCCCCAACCCATGCGTAATCCCCAAGCGTTAATTTCCACGGATAGGTAATTTTCACAGAGGGTCGGATGACTACGTTTTTTCCTATTTTTGCGCCAAACAGGCGCAATAAAAAGGCACGCCAGCGGTACAGTATTTGAGGCGACCAAGCAAATAACGTTGCCTGAACGGCCCACCACAGCTGTACCTTAATACCGTTTCCGCCCCGAAAGCCTTTCGGCACGGAGAAACCTTTCAGATCCTGCATTGCGTTTCCTTATATTCAGGCTTTGTTATATAAGGTTTTTGTTTTGCCCGTGGTCCGCAGGCGCAATAAATAAGACAATTCTGCCCAGAGCCCCGGCACGCGTAATATTTTACGCTGTACGTTTTTGGCATCCCGGCACAATTCCAGATTATTCGACGTTGATACGCCGCCCATTGAAAATTCAGACACCAGCCCTTTAATTCGACGGAACGGGTAACCTGACTTATACAAATTGGCAGCCAGCGCATAATCCGAAGACACTTTATACTGCAAATCGTAAGGCTGTTTTTTCAGACCTTTTACCGGGAAGAAAATGGCCTGATGGCTGGCCGGCAAGCTGTGATAGATATACCAGCCTGGCTTCGCGCTGCGGCACACTTTATGTCCGTCGCCAAAATCGAGCAGCGCATCGCCAATATACATGGCGTCCTCTTTCTGGCGAGCCAGCTGACGGGCAAATAGCGCCACGTCATCATGGAAAATGTCGCCCGAATTCAGGAAGATGGCATAACGGCCTTGCGCCATGTTAATGCCTTTATTCATCGCATCGTAGATGCCTTTATCTTTCTCGCTGATGTAGCGTAAGTTGAACTCACCGTTGAGTTTTTCCAGAAACTCCGCCGTGCCATCGTTCGAGCCGCCGTCGACCACAATCCACTCAAAGGTGAGGCTTGGATCGCGCGCCAGGTTGCGCAGCGAGCGCCAGGTTTTTACCACCCCTTCGTAATTACGAAAAGCGACAGTAATGACGCTAAGAAACATAAATCACCTCATTTCGTCATGCGTTCGTAATATTAAGCGCTTTGCGCAGAATAAACGGACAGACAATCAAGAAAGCATATTCCGGGCTAAATATTGACCCGGTAAAAAACAGCGACACCGGAGTAAACAGATAAAGCTGAACGCGAAAATTCTGGTTATCACCAAACGCGTTAATCATCATTTTGAAAACTTTAAACAGATACCACAGGGTCAACAGTACGGCGAACCACGAAAAATAAATAATTAACAGATACAGACCATTGTCTATGGTTTTACCGACATCCGCACCGTTAAAGATTCCGAATGATGCAACATATTCGTAAAGTGAGCCGAATCTTACTACACCATCAATATGGGTTAAGGAATAACCCACCATCACCAGTGGCCCAATGATGCGATAATAGGACGATGACCCTTCCGTTCCCAAATCCCCCAGACGTTCTGAGATGTACGGGAAAGCAAATATCACGCCTACCATAAACACCGTCAGAGAGATAATCGCCAGCGGCAGTTTTTTCTTAATCGCATCTTTGTTCAGGTACTGGAACGCCCACTCCAGCAGGTAAAACAGGATAAATGTCATTACCCCTGAGAACGATCCAGACAGAACAATTCCTGCAAGAATCATAGCATCGGTCTTAGGCGTTTTGATACCAAACTGTTTGATGCTGAGCCAAATTGAGATTAACGCCAGAGCGAAAAACGCCGGTTCAAAATAGAGGGCCGTAGTACGCTTCCCGCCAAACTTGATGAAGTTCAATACATAGCTGTTACTGTAAATGAGATATTTCGAAATTATCTCCATCAGGCTGCTGCCACCGGTCAGAATAATTTGCGCCATCTCCAGCGCGGCAAGCATAACAAT
The DNA here is from genome assembly GCF_041320715.1 of Enterobacter sp. KB-221C9. Lineage (NCBI taxonomy): Bacteria > Pseudomonadati > Pseudomonadota > Gammaproteobacteria > Enterobacterales > Enterobacteriaceae > Enterobacter > Enterobacter sp. KB-221C9. The sequence continues at coordinate 27,869 of NZ_JBGIWG010000019.1, read as the reverse complement.
TAACGCAACGGCAATATAAAAGAACCTAAGGATTTTCCGATAATTGTGCGGAGAAATAGTTTTAAACCGAATACTCCAGACCATTCCGATAATAATAACAATATAAACAAACAGCATGGTCGACGTAACGTATTTACTGGCATCCAGCGACTGGCCAAAGATGTAGTTAAACAGCGTCAGGCCCGTGCCCAGCCCCAGGGCAATCATCAGCTTCTTCAGGTTGATTTTATCGACATACAGCAGAAGCAGAACGGGCAAGAAGGTCACGATGGTTATCGGGAAGCTTTCGCCGAGCTGGGCAATTTTTACGTTGACCAGCAGGTAGATCAGCGGCAGCAGCAGATAACTACAGATTCTGATAGAACGAGACATATTCCTCCAGCATCTGTTGTCCACTGTAGGCCTTGCGGCTGCGGTTGCGGAACGATTCCAGGTCAGTGCCAAAAACGATCTCAGCAATCTGCGCCTTCGGCAGCTGCACCAGGGGCAGGACCTCCTGCTCCGTGAAGGTTTTCCCGCCGGACTTTTCCAGCACTTCACGTGCCGCATCGCTGTGGGTGGCAATCACCGGCACGCCGATTGAGAGCGCTTCGCACAGGATCAGCGGGTAGTTATCCACGCGGGAGCTGAACACCAGCGCGTCCATTTCATTTAGCGCGCTCATCAGCTTGCGCTTGTCGGTTTCAAACCCGTGGTTCACCACGTTGGCCCCTTCAAACGGTGAAAACTTGCCGAAGGTGTGAAGCTCTATTTTGTCCCCCAGCGCCATCATGTCGCGCACCAGCTGCTGGTTGGTTTTGCCGTCGTAACGCAGGTCATGCGCAACGATAGCGATTTTCGGTTTGCCTGCGGTTTCCGCCACCGGGGTCAGCTCGGCAAGAATGGCTTCCGTCGCCACGTCGATGCCGTTGTTGATAATCTGACAGCGCCCCGCCCCGTACAGGCTGTTGAAGGCATCGGCCACGTGCTGGCTTGGAGAGATAAACGTACAGCCGAGCGAGAGCATGTCGCGGAACAGCTGACGCTTTCCGGCGACCAGCCGGTGCGCGCGATCCACCTTGACCGGCGGGTAGTTGCTTAACGTCGGGCACTTCTGGCAGTTATCTTTCCAGCCTTCGCAGCCGTCGGTAAACGCGCAGCGCCCGGTCACGCTCCAGTGATCGTGCAGCGTCCAGACAAAGCGGGTATCGGGCTTGTGGGCCTGCACCTTCTGACAAAACGCCACCACCTCTTCCAGATTCAGCCAGTAGCTGTGCAGCACGTGAAAATGCAGCACAACCGGGCCCGTGGTGCGGGTAACCGTGCGGTAAAGCGTGTTCAGGTTGCCAAAAAGATCGCGGTTAAACAGGCGGAACAGCGCAATGTTGGCAATCGAGGTCAGACGCGGCGTGTGCTTGTGCACCTGCGGGAAGTTATCGTGGCTGACGCTTTTCTTGCCGCCTTTGCCGTAGCCGTAAATAAAACGAGACTGAAGTCCTTTTTGCAGCGCGCGCTGGTGAAGATCCAGGGCCACGCCTGCCGCTCCGCCTTCTGCGAGGCGTACGTTAAATTGCAGAATGTTCATTTAATCACCTTCACGCGGGCTTTTTCTCCCACCACCAGCGCGTTATCCGGAATGCTGTCCAGCACCACGCTGCCAGCACCAATCGTGACGTTATTGCCAATCGTAATGTCACCGATAATCACCACGTTCGCCCCCAGCTCGACGTTATTGCCGATGACCGGGCAGGCCAGGCTGTCAGGCCCACGGTTGCCGATGGTGACCGCATGACGAATGGTGAAATCGTCCCCGGCGACCACGAACTTGTTAATCACCACCGCATAGCCGTGATGGATGGTAAAGCGTCGACCGATGGTGGCAGCGGCCTGAATTTCATAGCCAAAAAAACATTCGGTGATGATGCGGTATAGCACCAGCACGGGTGCCGCCCAGATATTGTTCAGCACGTTTTTCTTACGCCACACCGAGCAAAAGTGCGCGATGCGGTACGCCAGAACCATGCAGCACGGGCGCAGGCTCCAGCTGTTAGCGCGGCAATCTTCCAGAAACATTATTTCCCCCGAAGCCCGTCAGCCAGGCGCTTGCCGTTACGCACGGACAGCAGCGTCAGCAGCGTGCGCCAGTTCATGCGCTTATTGCGGATCTGATAGAGGGTAAAGAGCTGATATTTACGGCTGGCACGGTCAAACTTGTCCTTGTGCTTGCGGTAAAAATGGAAGTAGCCGGAGAACTTCTTCGGCGAGGAGGTGATTTGCATCTCCCCGTGGTTGATGTGCAGGATCTGCGTGGCCTCTTCCACTTTCCACGGCTCGCCGTATTCCACCACCATGCGCAGGAAGATGTCGTAATCCTGCGCGGCCTTGAGTTCGGTATCGAACAGGCACTCTTTGAAACGCCACGCCCAGGTGAAGACCTGGTTACCAATGATGTTGCGCTTGTAGAACAGGCGGCGAGAGTACGGTGATTTCGGATACAGCGGCAGGCTCGCGGGCTGGGAGTACACCTCCCCCTGACAGACATAATCGTTGGCATACAGGAAAGCGTGCGTAACCAGCTGTTCTTTATGCGACAGGAAGATAGACAGGCGGTTCGGCGTCCATTCGTCATCGTCGTCGATCCCGGTCAGATACTCCCCTTTGGCCTGCAAAATCGCCTGATTACGCACCGCACATGCGCCGGAGTTAATGGCGTTATGCGTATAGACCACCCGCGGGTCGTTGAGGTCAGTCACAAACTTTTGCAGCTGTTCATACGAGGAAGAGCAGTCATCAACGATGATCAGCTCCCAGTTATCGTAATCCTGTCGCAGGACGGATTTGATTGCGCGGATCGCCAGCTGCTGACGATTCCATGTCGGCATATAGATTGAAACTAAAGGGCGTTGTGTGGTCATTTTTTCCCCTCACCCCGGCCCTCTCCCCAAAGGGGAGAGGGTGAAAGGCAGCCAGTGGTTATCATTACGTTCGTCCCCCAAATCCAGCACCGAACAGTCCCCCTCTCCCCTTTGGGGAGAGGGTTAGGGTGAGGGGTATGGGGTGTGTTTTATTATTTACTGTCAGACTTATATTCGTACTCGTAATACCCGTAATCCTGGTACCCGGTCGCGCGGCGGAAGATGGAGTTCAGGATCACCCCTTTCACCTCAATGCCGTTCTGCTCGAAGCGGCTCAGGCTGGTTTCCACCTCTTTCAGGGTGTTCACCGCGTAACGCGCCACCATCAGCGTGGTGCCAGCGTGGCGGCCAACAACGGCCGCGTCGGTCACGGCCAGAATTGGCGGCGTATCGATCAGCACCAGGTCGTAATTTTTGCTCGCCCACTCCACCAGCTCGGTGAAGCGTTCACTCATCAGCAGCTCGGACGGGTTAGGCGGCACCTGACCGCGTGGGATCAGGTCAAACTTCGGCACCGTTGTAGGTTTCGCGCTCTGGCTGATTTCGCCTTTGCCGAGCAGGATTTCCGACAGACCGTTGACGTTGTTGGTACCCAGCAGCTCGTGGGTGTAGCCCTTGCGCATATCGCAGTCGATCAGCAGCACGCGCTTGTTGGTCTGGCTGACCACTGCCGCCAGGTTGGCGCAGACGAAGGTTTTACCGATTGACGGGCTAACACCGGTCAACATCAGGACGTTGTTTTTGGCCTGCATCATGGCGAAGTGCAGACTGGTACGCAGGCTACGGATCGCTTCGATAGCGAGGTCGGTCGGGTTACCCACCGCCAGAAGCTGGCTCTGTTTGTAACGCTTAACGCCCTTGATGGTTTTGACGCTGTCACGGGATTTTTGCCACTCGGACAGCGGAATGCTGGCATAGACGTTGATACCGCTCTCTTCCAGCGCCTGCGGGCTTTCGATTCCGCGGTTGAACAGCGAACGCAGCAGCACGCCCACGATGGAGAGCATCAGGCCGAGAATAATGCTGCCGAGAATAATCAGCGCTTTCTTCGGCTTCAGCACGCCAGGCTGGGTAATGGCCGGGTCGACGATGCGCACGTCGCCCACGGTACTGGCTTCGGTGATTTTCAGCTCCTGCTGCTTGTTCAGCAGCTGCATGTAAACCTGCTGTCCGGACTCCACGTCGCGGGTCAGACGCACGATCTCCTGCTGCGTTTTCGGCATCGCGGTCACGCGGTCATTGAGCTTCGCCTTCTCCTCTTCCAGGGTACGGCGTTTTTCCAGCAGCGTGCGGTAGGCCGGGTGACGTTTGGTATAAAGCTTGGAAATCTCCGCCTCTTTGAAGGTCAGCTCGTTGAGCTGCGCATCAATGTTGACCATCGAATCGAGGACCGATTTCGCCTCCAGCGGCAGATCAACGGAGTCTTTGTCCTGACGATAGGCGTTCAGCTTGTTCTCGGCGTCATCCAGATGGGCGCGCACTTCCGGGAGCTGTTTCGCGAGGAAGGCCAGGCTTTTCGCCGCTTCCGCCGACTTACGCTCAACGTTCTGCTCAAGATAGTTGCGGGTAATGCTGTTCAGGATGTCGCGGATTTGATCCTTATCTTCACCGGTAAAGGTCATGCTCAGCACGCCGGTGTCCTTACCGTTTTCGGTGACGGTCAGGTTGTTTTGCAGATTGTTGATCATCCCCAGCGTGGAGAATTTGGTGACGGTGAATTCACCGCCCTCCTGGGCGTTAATCGCGCTGACCATCATGCTGACGCCGTCTTTGGTCAGCATCTGCCCCACCTCACCGCGCGCGCTAAAACCTGCGTCGCTGGTTAACTGGTACTGTTTCGGGCCAAGCACCGTCAGGGTAAACGTCTGATCGGCAGCCCCTTTTGGCAGCACGAAGTCGGTGACTTTAACCGTGTCATTGCTTCGCCCCATCAGACGATCCCAGCCGGCACCAAAGACCGGGAAGGTATTTTTGGTGACGGAAATATCGAGCCCGAGGTCGTGAACCGTTTTACCCAGCACCAGACGTGACTGGATAAGCTGAATTTCGGCGTCGGATGCCGGCGGTTTGTTCGCCAGCGCGGAACCGATGTCCTGCACCAGCGAGTTGCCGGTATTCTGCTCGATCTGCACCAGCGCGTCGGCGCTGTAGATAGGTGTGGCGAACAGCGTATAGACGACGGCCGCCGCGGCAAACACGGCGGTTATGCCAAGCACCCACCACTTTGCCTCTACAACAGTGCCGACCAGGCGCCCAATATCAATTTCATCACTGCCCGAAGTCGGGGCGGCAGAAGGTCTTGTTTTTTCTGTCATTGTTATCCCTGCTGAACTTTCAGTGCCTGCGCCCACTGTTGGGCAGACTGGTCAAGTAAGGTGTAAACCGCCTCAAAGGCCTCATGGCTTTTGCGATACGGATCGGGGATTTCACGTTCATTGTCCCAGTGACCAAACAGCATCACCTTGCCGCGCATCTCCGGAGCGATATCGCACAGCGCATGAATATGGCGTTTTTCCATCGTCAGGATCAGGTCATACTCCCGGCACATGCGGCCAGTGACCTGGCGGGCCACGTGGCCGTCGAGGGAAAGGTTATGGTCCCGCGCCACGCTCGTCGCGCGTTCATCAGCGCCTTTACCGACCAGTGCACCCAGCCCTGCCGAATCAACGGTCAGTTCGGGCTGGTAGTGTTTCAACAACCGTTCAGCCGTAGGGGAACGGCAAATGTTCCCCACGCATACCACCAGAATTTTGTTAAACATCGCGGATTACCAGGTATGAATGTCGCGCGCCGTATCCGTCATGTAGCGAACGCCACTGATGGTTGGCAGCAACTGGTTGATCAGACGGTTCCAGCGGGCAACCGGCGCGGTGGTGACGTACACCACATCGTATGGCTGGAGACGGAACTCCGTTGCCATCACCAGAGAGGTCGCATCGGACATATCCAGCTGGTAGATGTTGGCGATCTTGCCTTTCGTACCCTCGCCTTTCAGCGGACGGATAACGAAGATACCGCTGGCGTTCGACGAGGTCAGGTCGATGCCTTCCGCATTGCCCAGCGCTTCGGTCAGGGTCATACCGCTGAAGTCCATTTTGAGGGTGCTCTGTTTCTTCACTTCACCCATCACGAACACTTTCAGATCGTCGTTGCGCGGCACGTAGAGAATGTCGCCCGGATAGAGCAGACGGTTCTGGGTCAGATCGCCGTTTTGCATCAGCGCCTGCAGCGAAATGCGCTGCTCTTTGCCTTCGTGGGTCAGCACGACGTTGCGCCAGTCTGCGCCGTCGGTTAACCCGCCCGCGGCGTTAATGGCATCCAGTACGGTCAGAGGAACGTTGGTGATGGCCTGCTGGCCGGATTTGTTCACCTGGCCGGAGATATAGGCTTTTTGCGAGCGGAATGCGGCGATATTAACGTCCACCTGCGGATCGGCGATGTACTGCGCTAAGCGGCCGGTAATATCACTACGGATCTCGGCAAGCGTTTTCCCCACAACATGAACTTTACCAATGTAGGGATAGAACATGGTGCCATCTGACTGCACCCAGTTACCGGTGTCGCTTGAGCTGCGGTACTGGCCCGCTGGCGTGGTCAGTTCTGGGTGGTCCCAGACGGTCACGTTGATCACGTCACCCGGCCCCACGCGGTACTGGTAGGAGGCAATTTCCTGGTCCAGCGACATATTCGGCTGGGCAACATTCGGTCGTGGACGTAATTGTTCGACCAGACGAGGCGTAAGTGGATAAACATTCACCATTTTGTCGAGATCAAAATCGGCATCCTGTTGCTTGATCACATCCTTACCCATTGTTGACATATTGCTGCCGGGAAAGACCGTGCAACCACTCATCAAGGTCACAGACACCAATAATGGCATCAATTTCATTTTGGATTTCATCATTGATTATTTATCACTTTGGCAGAGTAATTATCCTGTGCAATTTAAATAAGCTCGGGTCGTATTGGGTTTCAGCATGCAGTTAATCAAATAGAAATATAACTGGCATCAGTCCTAAAAAAAGCTTATTCATCCATTGGCTATTGACAGAATAATCGAGGCTCATTCACACGCTTTCAGGCACGCTACCGCCCTTGGCTTTCAGTTACCAATCCACTGACTAAACAATGTGTTATGGATAGACACCCTCTTGAGCAAGGTCTTCAGGAAATATATCAGTCGCTTGAGAAAGCTGACGGATAATGAATAACCATCCCTGAAGACCGAACAAAAATAGCAACACCGAGATTTAACATTTGATGCTGGGAGAATTGTTGCAGCTAACCTAATAGCAGGCAAGGAGACAACTGTCCTAATATCAGTTTTTAAGATTAATATTAAGAGCAAATTTTTGACCTTTTAGGATTTTCTTTATATTGACAAAAAGAAACCAAAAACCATTAGCTGCGATATATCCTAAAATGCTTTCCTTGTAATTAAATATACGTATTTCGCTTATTTACACCCCGTTGAGAATGCTCTCTTTTTTAACCGTCGTATTAAGAGAAATCTCAGCCCGGCATTGCAATTTCCCCCAGCTTTATCCATGATCGAAGTGTGACATTCGTCATATAACAGAAGGTATTGCTATTACTATGGAATGGATTGCCGATCCCTCAATCTGGGCCGGGCTGGTTACGCTGGTCGTCATCGAGTTAGTGCTCGGGATTGATAATCTGGTCTTTATCGCCATCCTCGCTGAAAAACTTCCCCCTTCCCAGCGCGACCGCGCGCGCGTGACGGGTCTGCTGCTGGCGATGGTGATGAGGTTACTGCTGCTGGCCTCTATCTCCTGGCTGGTCACGCTGACTCAGCCTCTGTTCTCCCTTCACGGTCTGAGTTTTAGCGCCCGCGATCTCATCATGCTCTTCGGCGGGTTGTTCCTGCTGTTCAAAGCCACGGTGGAACTCAACGAGCGGCTGGAAGGCAAAGACAGCGAGAACCCAACCCAGCGCCGCGGGGCGAAATTCTGGCCGGTAGTGGCGCAAATCGTGGTGCTGGATGCGGTCTTCTCCCTGGACTCGGTGATCACCGCCGTCGGGATGGTGGACCACCTTGCGGTGATGATGGCCGCGGTAATTATTGCCATCACGCTGATGGTGATGGCCAGCAAGGCGCTGACCCGCTTTGTGAACAGTCACCCGACCATCGTGATCCTCTGTCTGAGCTTCCTGCTGATGATTGGCTTTAGCCTGGTGGCCGACGGTTTTGGCTTCCATATTCCGAAAGGCTACCTGTACGCCGCCATCGGGTTCTCCGTGATGATTGAAGCGCTTAACCAGCTGGCGATATTTAACCGCCGCCGCTTCCTTTCCGCAAATCAGACCCTGCGTCAGCGCACGGCCGACACGGTTATGCGCCTGTTAAGCGGTAAGAAAGAGGATGCGGAGCTGGACGCCGCATCCTCCGCCATGCTCGCCGATCACAGCGACGGGCTGATCTTCGACCCGCAGGAACGACGAATGATCGAGCGGGTGCTCAATCTGAATCAGCGGACGGTCAGCAGCATCATGACCTCACGGCATGACATTGAACATGTCGACCTGACGGCGCCGGAAGAGCAAATTCGCGCCCTGCTGGATAAAAACCAGCACACACGCGTGGTGGTGACCGGCGGTGAAGAGGAAGAGGAGCTGCTGGGCGTGGTGCACGTTATTGACCTTCTCCAGCAGCAGCTTCACGGCGAGCCGCTCAATCTGCGCGCCCTGGTACGCCAGCCGCTGGTTTTCCCGGAGGGGCTACCGCTGCTTTCTGCCCTTGAGCAATTCCGCAACGCGCGCACCCACTTTGCCTTTGTAGTGGATGAGTTTGGTTCGGTGGAAGGACTGGTCACGCTCAGCGACGTGATGGAAACCATCGCCGGCAATCTGCCAAACGAGGTAGATGAGATTGACGCTCGCCATGATATTCAGAAAAACGCAGACGGTTCGTGGACGGCTAACGGCCATATGCCGCTTGAAGACCTGGTGCAATTTGTGCCGCTACCGCTGGATGAAAAACGGGAATATCACACCATTGCCGGTCTGCTGATGGAGTATTTACAGCGAATTCCGCAGCCGGGGGAAGAGGTTCAGGTGGGGGACTATCTGCTGAAAACCCTGCAAATCGAAAACCATCGCGTGCAGAAGGTTCAGCTCATTCCGCTGCGGGATGAGGAAGAACTGGATTTTGAGGTGTAAAAAAAGCCGGGTGGCGATGCGCTTACCCGGCCTACGACGTCAGGCTTTTGTTGGCCGCCCACCCGGCACAACGGCGTCAGGCTTTTGTAGGCCGGGTCAGGCGAAGCCGCCACCCGGCACAACAGGCATCAAAGCTTATCCAGCAGCTTCTTCACATCCTTGCCATCCTGTGAATCTTTATTACGATCCGCCCAGCCGCTAAGCCGACGTTTCGCTTCGTCCTGCAGATGCTTACGCAGGATCTGATCCACCTGGAGGCTGTAATTCAGGGCCTGCCATTTGCCGTATACGGTCAGCGGGACCGGCGTCTCTTTCAGGAAGTCGATGAACTTGCTTTCACCCTGCCAGCCGGAAAGTACCTGCACGTTAAAGCGCGTGTCCGCCGTCTCTTTCACCAGATCCAGCTTACCTTTACCCGTCATTGATAAGAGTGAAGAGGTACCCTGCATTCCGTCGAGGGAGAGTTGTCCGTTGTCCAGCGTCAGGTCCGCGGTGAAGCTGTCGAGGCGCGTGGCGCTGTCGTAGTTTTCCTGGGCTTTCACATCGCTGCTGCGCTCGACCGCCTGCTGCACCAGCTGCTGGAAGTTAAGCCCTTCCATACGGGAGTTTTTCAGATCAAGATGCGCCTGCCCCTGCCATTCGCGGCGGAAAGCATCGGCATCAATTTTCGTGCCTGAGAAGTCACCCGCAAGCGTCAGCTGCCCCGTCAGGGATATCGGATAGTTAAACGCTTTCAGGATGGTGCCTATCTCAACATTGTCGAGACGCGGCTGGAATTCGGCGCTGGCAACGTCTTTACGGACATCCAGCGTGCCGGGCAGCGAGAGGTTCCCTGCGCCCATCTTACCGCTCAGTTCGGAGATCACCAGCAAACCGTTACGGTTAAACATCTGGCTGCTCACGTCGGTAAAATCAATGCCGCGCCAGCGCAGGCTATTGGCCTTCAGCAGGATATCCGCCGTGAATCCGCGCAGGGCGTTATAGTCAGGCTGATCAAGATTCGACGAGATAACCGGACGCGATACCGGTGCCTGGCTTTGCCCCGTTTGCGCGGCATCGCTGTCCGTGGCGCTGGCTGGCAGAGGTGGCAGCAGGTTTTCCAGGTTGAGCTTGTCAAACTGCAGATTCAGTACCCACTTCGGCTTCTCTTCGAGCGTGACGCTCGCCTGCCCCTTCAGGCTACTGTCATTTGCCTGCAGGTTGAGATTATCCAGCTCCAGCTGCTTCTGTTCTTCGCGCCACACGGCCTGCAGCGTTCCCTGCCCGGCGATCCCCTGGGTGGGAAGATCGGCTCCCGTCAGCTGCCAGTCCAGCTGCTGGACGTCGGCCGTAAGCTGATGCGGATAGTCTGAGGCGTTGACGCTGGCATTCAGCGACAGGGTCAAATCGCGCTGATCGCGATTGATGCGCCCGCTAAACTCCACCGACGCAAGATGGTGAGCATCCTGTTCCATCTGCAGGTTAATGTTGCGAACGGTCACCTGCTCTTGGTGCTCATGCTGGAAAACCAACACGCTATCGGCAACTTTCAGCTTGCCGATATCAAAGGACCAGCCTGTATCAGACGGTTCATCAGGCAGGGTATTTTCGCGCGGGGCAACCGGCGCATTCGCATCTCGCACGGCTTCGGTTTGCGGGGTGAGCTGAATCACCGCGCCTTTCAGCATCACCTGTTTAACCTGCAGCTGATGGGAAATGAGCGGGATCAGCGCCACATCAAGGCGCATGTTGTCTGCGGACACCAGCGGCTGGGACGCCCCTGGCGCCGTGAGCGACATGCGGCCAGAGAGAATGCTGAGCTGCGGCCAGACGTGCCAGCGTAGCGGCCCGTCAAGCTTCAGTTGATAACCACTGCGTGCCTCGACCTGCCGCACCATGTAAGCGCGGAAATCGTTGGGGTTAACCAGCAGAACCAACGCCGAAAGGCCAGCCACCAGCACCACCAGCAAAATCATCAGCGTTGTCAGAACTCTTCTCATGGCATCCTCAATGGGCTAACGATCAGTCTTTATCAATACGGCTGGCAACCGCGCCCTGCTGGTCGCGATATTTTGCGTCCTGCCGACGGTTATAAGGACGATCTGCCGGGCCTGACAGCGGTTCAAAGCTTAACGCACCGATCATCATGCCCGGACGCAGCGCCAGCGGCAATTTACCAGCATTGAAGAATTCCAGCACGATACGCCCCGACCAGCCGGGATCGATACGGTGCGCGGTTACGTGAACCATCAGCCCCAGTCGCGCCAGCGAAGAACGGCCATCAAGCCAGCCGACCAGGTCAGGAGGCAGGGTGACGGATTCAAACGTCACCGCCAGGGCCAGCTCACCCGGATGCAGATAAAAGGCTTCGCCCTCGTCGATAACGATTTCGTCGCTCATCACGCGATCGAGCGCGGCGCTGACTTCGTCCTTCGGCCCGCTAAGATCAATGAACGGTGCGGTATGACCGCTAAATGTGCGGAATTTATTGCCTAACCGTACATCAACGGTCACACCATTGATACGCTCAACAGGTGGACGTGGGGTAATAGACAAACGGCCTTCATCCAGCCAGGCTTCTATATCGCGATCGCAAAGACGCACGGCACTTTCTCCTTTCATGCATCGTACCCTGAGGCGGTAAGCGCTCAGGGTAAAACCAGGTTATCTCTGAACGGTACACAATTAACGCGGCTTATTCAAAAAACTGGCTGATTTTCGCTTTTAAGATATCAATAGCAATGCGATTTTTACCTCCGCGCGGCACGATGATATCGGCGTATTGTTTGGAGGGTTCAATAAACTGCAGGAACATCGGGCGAACCGTCTTCTGGTATTGCGCCATGACGGAGTCCATCGAACGGCCGCGTTCGTTCACGTCACGCTTGATGCGGCGCATCAGGCAGATATCCAGCGGGGTATCGACGAAAATCGAGAAGTTCATGGATTCACGCAGGCGGGCGTCGGTCAGCAGCAGGATGCCTTCAAGGATAATGACCTTTTTCGGCTCGATGCGGATGGTTTCCTGAGTGCGGGTGTGTTCTACGTAACTGTAAACGGGCAGCTCGATCGCATTGCCGCTCTTAAGCGCTTCTAAATGCTGGAACAGCAAGCTGTGATCCATCGCATTGGGGTGGTCATAGTTGGTTTTGACGCGTTCTTCCATCGACAGATGGGATTGATCTTTGTAATAGCTGTCTTCGGGAATGACGCCGATATGCTCATCACCTACTTGTTCACGCAGTTCGCGATAAAGCGTACTGGCAATTAGACTTTTACCTGAAGCCGATGCGCCGGCGATGCCTATAATGACGCACTGATGAGACTTATCAGTCATAAATTTAGCGACCTGATTAACCTGGATGTTAAGGAAGGGCGACGCCGGAGCGTCAAACGCGGCAATTATAGGGATTTCGCGGGCGTGATACCAGTCGAATGCACAGGTTCTGCGAGACTGGCTGAAAAGTGGCGTTTTATTCCCTGAGTGAAATTTAAATGAACGTTTTTTCAGCGTTTAAGCGTTTTTTTTCCCGGAGTCTCTATTTAATAAGTCTGTGGTGTCAAATTCTGAGCGGTCACCATATGAATTGTAAATTGTTTGTACTAGCATAAACCAAATTATCAAATTCACGCGTTCGGACATCTTCCCTGACGGCATGGCGTCTCTGGATAAAGCGGTAATGAATAAACAATACCAGCGGGTTTTGGTTACCACCCCACATCCTTTAATACGACTTGTCTGTCTGGGCCTGGTCACCTTTATCTTTACCTTATTTTCGCTGGAGCTCACCCGGTTCGGCACCCTGCTGGCCCCGCTCTGGTTCCCCACCGCGATTATGATGGTGGCGTTTTACCGCCATGCAGGAAAAATGTGGCCGGGCATTGCTCTCGCCTGCACGTTCGGCAACATTCTGGCTTCGTGGATGTTGTTTTCGTGGGGATCGGTCAGCCTAATCTACCCTTCTATTAACGTCATTGAGGCCGCTATCGGCGCGCTGCTGCTGCGCAGATTACTTCCGTGGTACAACCCGCTGCAGAATCTGAGTGACTGGATCCGCGTGGCCATCGGCAGCGCAGTGGTACCGCCGCTGGTGGGCGGCATTCTGGTGTCTCTGCTGGCCCCCGGCTCTGCCCCCCTGCGCAATTTCTTCGTCTGGGTGCTGTCAGAAGCGATTGGCGCGCTGGCGCTGGTGCCGTTAGGACTGTTGTTTAAACCGCATTATCTGCTGCGCCACCGTGACCCGAGATTGCTGCTGGAAACGCTGACGACGCTAGCCGTAACGCTGGCCCTCAGCTGGGCAGCCATCACCTGGCTGCCGTGGCCTTTTACCTGCGTTATCGTTTTGCTTATGTGGAGCGCGGTGCGCTTGCCCAGGATGGAAGCGTTCATGGTGTTTCTGGTCACCGTGATGGTGGTGTCGCTGATGATTGCCCGAAACCCTGTGGCGCTGACCACCCAGCACGTCGGGACGATGCTGAACGCCCCCTGGCTGCCGTTCCTGATGCTGCTCCTGCCAGCCAACGTGATGACCATGGTGATGTACGCCTTCCGCGCCGAACGCAAACACATCACCGAAAGCGAGGAGCGCTTCCGCAATGCGATGGAGTATTCCGCCATTGGTATGGCGCTGGTCAGCATTGAAGGAAAATGGCTTCAGGCTAACAAGGCGCTGTGTAATTTCCTCGGTTACAGCCAGACGGAGCTTCAGTCACTGACCTTCCAGCAGCTCACCTGGCCGGAAGATCTGCACACCGACCTGGAACAGCTTGAACAGCTGGTCAACGGCGACATCAATACCTATACCCTCGAGAAGCGCTATTACACCCGCGACGGAGAAGTGGTTTGGGCGCTGCTTGCCGTCTCCGTCGTGCGTCATGCCGACGGCTCGCCGCTCTATTTTATTGCCCAAATTGAAGACATTAACGACCTGAAGCACACCGAGTGGGTCAATAAACGCCTGATGGAGCGCATTACGCTCGCCAACGAAGCGGGCGGCATCGGCATCTGGGAGTGGGATCTGGAGCCAGACATTATCAGCTGGGACAAGCGGATGTTTGAGCTGTATGAAATTCCGCCGCATATCAAGCCCACCTGGCAGCTCTGGCATGACACGATGCTGCCGGAAGATCGTGCCCACGCTGAGAAGGTGCTGCGGGACTCGCTGATTTCCCGCCTGCCGTTTAAGCTGGAATTCCGCATCCGCGTGAAGGAAGGCGTGCGCCATATTCGCTCCCTGGCGAACCGGGTGCTCAACAAGCAGGGTGAAGTCGAACGGCTGCTCGGTATCAATATGGACATGACCGAGGTTAAACAGCTCAACGAGGCCCTCTTCCAGGAAAAAGAGCGTCTGCACATCACCCTCGACTCCATCGGTGAAGCGGTGCTGTGCACCGATAACAACATGAACGTCACCTTTATGAACCCGGTGGCCGAGAAAATGAGCGGCTGGCTGCAGACCGAGGCTATCGGCCAGCCGGTTCTGAAGGTGTTGCACATCACCTTTGGTGAAAAAGGGCCGCTGATGGAGAATATTCACAGCGGCGACATGTCCCGTTCCGATATCGATCAGGACGTGGTGCTGAACTGCCGTACCGGCGGGAATTTTGATATTCATTACAGCATTACGCCGCTCAGCACGCTGGATGGGCAGAATATTGGCTCGGTTATCGTGATCCAGGACGTGACCGAGTCGCGCAAAATGCTGCGTCAGCTGAGCTATAGCGCCTCCCACGATGCGCTGACCCATCTGGCAAACCGGGTCAGCTTCGAAAATCATCTCAAACGACTCCTGCAGACCGTTCGCGAAACGCGCCAGCGACATGCTCTGGTCTTTATCGACCTCGATCGCTTTAAAGCCGTCAACGATTCGGCAGGCCACGCGGCGGGGGATGCCCTGCTGCGGGAACTCTCTTCCCTGATGTTGACCATGCTCCGCTCCAGCGACGTGCTGGCGCGTCTGGGCGGGGATGAGTTCGGGTTACTTTTACCGGACTGCAATATTGAAAGCGCACGCTATATCGCCGGTCGCCTGATCCAGGCGATCAATGACTATCACTTTATGTGGGAAGGCCGCCTGCACCGGATCGGCGCCAGCGCAGGTATCACGCTGATTGATGAAAATAATCATCAGGCGTCGGAGATCATGTCGCAGGCGGATATTGCCTGTTATGCCTCGAAAAACAGCGGGCGCGGCATGGTGACGGTTTACGAGCCCCAGCAGGAGCGGGATCACAGCACGCGCAGCATGATGTCGCTTGATGAACAGTGGCACATGATTAAAGACAATCACCTGATGATGATTGCCCGCAGCGTCGCCTCCCCGCGCATCCCGGAAAGCAGTAATTTCTGGCTGCTGTCGTTACGCCTGTGGACCAGCCAGGGCGAAGTCCAGGAGGAGCATGCCTTCCGCTCGGGCCTGGCGGAGCCAGAGCTTTTGCACGCCCTCGACAGACGTATTTTCAGTGAATTTTTCCGCGCCTCTGCCGCACAGGTCGCCAGTAAAGGCATGGGGGTGGCACTGCCGCTTTCCGAGGCTGGTTTAGCGAGCGTAACGCTGGTTGATGAACTTCTCGACCTGCTGGATAAAAGCCCGATGCCGGGCCGCCTCCTGCATCTGGTTATCTCAGCCGACGTGGTGTGCAGCCCGGATAAAAATCTGCAGCGGAGTCTGCAAAAGCTTCGCCAGGCGGGCTGCCGCGTGATCTTCAGCCAGGTCGGCCGCGACATGAACGTCTTTACCCACCTGACGGCCAATATGGCCGACTATCTGATGCTGGACGCAGAGGTGGTAAGCAACGTCTATGGCAATCTGATGGATGAAATGATGGTGACCATTGTTCAGGGCCACGCCCAGCGTCTGGGAATGAAAACCATCGCAGGCCCCTGCAACCAGCCCATCATGATGGATACGCTCTCCGGCATCGGCATTGATTTTATCTATGGGGACACCATCGCCGAGCCGCAGCCGCTGGATCTACTGCTCAACACCAGCTATTTCGCCATCAACTGACGGCGCCCAGCCGTCGGTATACCAGATGTGCAGCAGCGCGTAAGAGCGCCACGGCTGCCAGCGCTCGGCATAACGCCGAATTTGCGCGGGCGTCATCCCGGCAAAGCGTTGCTTAATCAGATAATCATCCGGCAGAAAGACATCTTTCGCCTGCCAGCCGCGCAGGGCCAGGTAGTTTGCCGTCCAGCGCCCTATCCCCGGCCGCTGCTGTAGCGCTTTCATCCCGGCCTCAATATTCGCGGGCGGGAAAAGCGGAAACGTCCCGTCGATGACCGACTGTGCCAGATGAATTAACGACTCTGCCCGCTTTACCGGCATACCTAACGCTTTCAGCGCCATCGGGTCCGCTGCCGCCAGCGCGTCCGGCGTGGGGAAACAGAGATAGCCCGGACAATCCGCGATCGGTTCGCCGCACAGCGCCACCACGCGCGACGTCAGTTTCGCCGCCATCGCCACGCTCACCAGCTGTCCGAGGATCGCCCGGACGCCCTGCTCGTACGCATCCATTGCCCCCGGCAAACGCAAGCCTGGCCGGGCAGCACCGAGATCCCCCAGCGTATCCGCAACGTGCTGCGGGTTGCAGGCGAGATCGAACAGGCGTTCGATGCGTTCAAGGCACGTCTGCGCAACCGGGATTAACCCCGGGCTGAGCGTGACGGTCAGCGTATGGGTGGCGATATCCGGCGTGACGCGAAATATCCCCTGATGCCCTTCGCAGGCAAAACTGCGCTCGTAGTAGTCGTTTGTAACGGTTTCAATGCCCGTCACCGCACGCGCGCCAAGAAAGCCAAACATCCACTGCCAGTCGTAAGGGGGAAGC
This sequence comes from Enterobacter sp. KB-221C9, assembly GCF_041320715.1. Lineage (NCBI taxonomy): Bacteria > Pseudomonadati > Pseudomonadota > Gammaproteobacteria > Enterobacterales > Enterobacteriaceae > Enterobacter > Enterobacter sp. KB-221C9. The sequence continues at coordinate 10,986 of NZ_JBGIWG010000019.1, read as the reverse complement.
CATGTCAGGGTATACATCGTTGCTCCTTTTTTGTTCTTATCAGCATAAACGGAAAGACCTTGTATTGCCTTGCTTTCATATTCCTGTTGTCGCCATGAAGACATTTCGTTAAAGTCTCGCCCCTTCTCACTGGCATGGGGATTCATCGTGTTTATTGGATTCGACTACGGTACGGCAAACTGCTCGGTTGCGATTATGCAAAACGGACAGCCACAGCTCCTGAAAATGGAAAAAGAGAGCACGCTGCTGCCCTCTATGCTCTGCGCGCCGACGCGTGAAGCGGTAAGCGAATGGCTGTTCCGCCACCATCAGGTTCCGGCCACGGCGGCGGAGACCCAGGCGCTGCTGCGCCGGGCTGTCAGCTTTAACCGCGAGGAAGACATCGACGTTTCGCCGTCCAGCGTGCAGTTCGGCCTCTCTTCGCTCGGGCACTATATTGAAGACCCGGAAGAGGTCTACTTCGTTAAGTCGCCAAAATCCTTCCTCGGCGCCAGCGGCCTGAAGCCGCAGCAGGTGGCGATGTTCGAAGACCTGGTGTGCGCGATGATGCTGCATATTCGCAATCAGGCGCAGACGCAGGTGTCAGATGCGATTACCCAGGCGGTGATTGGCCGCCCGATCAACTTCCAGGGGCTGGGCGGCGACGAGGCCAACCAGCAGGCGCAGGGGATCCTTGAGCGCGCGGCGCACCGCGCAGGCTTCCGCGACGTGGTGTTCCAGTATGAGCCGGTTGCGGCGGGGCTGGATTTTGAGGCCACGCTGACGGAAGAGAAGCGCGTGTTAGTCGTGGATATCGGCGGGGGTACAACGGACTGCTCGCTGCTGCTGATGGGACCGCAGTGGCATAACCGTCGCGATCGCGAAAATAGCCTGCTGGGGCACAGCGGCTGTCGCGTAGGCGGTAACGATCTGGATATCGCGCTGGCATTCAAGAGCCTGATGCCGCTGCTCGGCATGGGCGGCCAGACGGAAAAAGGCATCGCCCTGCCGATCCTGCCGTGGTGGAACGCGATTGCCATTAACGACGTGCCTGCGCAGAGTGATTTTTACAGCACCGCGAACGGCCGCTTCCTTAACGATCTGGTGCGTGACGCGCAGGACGCCGAAAAAGTCGCCCTGCTGTATAAGGTGTGGCGTCAGCGCCTGAGCTACCGCGTGGTGCGTACTGCTGAAGAGAGCAAAATAGCCCTTTCCGACCGCGCTGAACATGCGGTCTCCTTGCCGTTTATCAGCGACGATCTGGCCACCGCGATTTCGCAGGACGGGCTGGAGACGGCGCTCGCGCAGCCGCTGCAGCGCATTCTGGAGCAGGTGCAGCTGGCGCTGGAGAACGGCAAAGAGAAGCCGGACGTTATCTACCTGACCGGGGGGAGCGCCCGTTCGCCGCTGATCAAGAAAGCGCTGGCGGAACAGCTGCCGGGCATTCCGATTGCCGGTGGGGATGACTTTGGCTCCGTTACCGCAGGGCTGGCACGCTGGGCGCAGGTGATGTTTAGTTAAAACTACGCTCGCCCCTGACTATGATACGGGGCGAGCGAATTCAGGGTGCGGTAAGGCGCGGATTATTCTGCTTTTCCTGCCCTGGAGACTTCTTTTCCCGGACGGGCCTCGTGATATTTTCACACCGCTTCATGAAGCCTTTGAACTCCGCCAGCGCCACCGGGGGCATAAAAAAGTACCCCTGCTGGTAGTCGACCTGATTATCCACAAGCCAGTCGCGCTGGTAGTCATATTCCACCCCCTCAGCCACGGTTTGCAGCCCCAGAATGGCGGCCAGGTTTATTATCGACTCCAGCATCGGCAGCGACTGCTCATGCGCGTGGATGCCGTTGATAAAGGTCTTGTCGATTTTAATCACATCGAGTTCAAGCTCGTTCAGATAGCAAAGATTCGCATACCCCGTGCCAAAATCATCCAGCGCAAACAGCACCCCGCGATTGCGCAGGGAGCGGATCAGCTCTTTTATTGCCGGAGTGATCACCAGCGTCTGGTTTTCGGTTATTTCGATCATCAGCTTTATCGGCAACGATTCCGTTAACTCTAAAAAGTTAAGGCACTCCCAGTAAAAGACGGGATTGCTCAGGCTTGAAGGGCTTACGTTAAAGGCGACAAAAAAGGACTGTCCGTGCCGGTGAATGCTGTGATTTAAATCGCTGGCTACCTTATTCATTAAATAGCTGGTCAGCTCATTAATAAGCCCGCTTTTTTCCGCCAGCGGAATAAACTCACGCTGGGAAATGGCGTAATTATGACCCAGCGGCCAGCGCGCTAGCACCTCGACCCCGCTCAGCTCTCCATTGCTGCCGACGATAGGCTGATAATACGGAATAATTTCCTCATTTTTCAGCGCCAGGCTCAATCGATCGGCCTCGTTATTATCACAGACATAGCGCGGCGGTTTTTCATTTCCACTTATTCTTTCTGCCAGCAGGCCGTTACGGGAAAGAAAAATAATGGACTCGTTGAAATTATCAAATTCCAGACGATGGGTTATTTTATCCCGATAGCGATAAAGTGATTTCACCGCCAGCGAATTTGCCCGGCAAAATTCCTCCTGGCCGGTTCGGGTGAATGAGGCATTAAGCATTTCCTGTTCAAAGTCGCTCAGGCGAAATTCATCCACAAGGCCTATTCTGGCGGGCGCACCGTTTTCAGTATTCGCCATCAAAATCTGCTTCAGCGAATCAAAGACGGCATTAGCGTCCAGTTTAGCATCGATAAACTCCGCATATTCAAAGCCTCGGTTAATACATTTATTTTCACTCAGCCTAATAACCATGCTCTTGATGCTGATAAACTGACTGCTGTTTCTTTGCAGCCACCTTTTAACCAGGCCAAATGGCATTCGGCTATCAATAATTAACAGGCAGGTTTTGTACTGGGGCGTGGATATATCAGAATCGTTGATATAGGTTCCGGTATCCACCAGTATCAGATTAGGTAAAAATGACCTAATCCCTGAGAAAAGATAAATGTCATAACTAAGCAGGAAGACCTTTTTCGTGTTCATAATCATCACCATCATGGTTTTAATTGCAAAGGCTACCCCTCCCTCAAATAGAGAGAACATTCACAATTGATTCGGTTTCCAACGACATACATGTCAGATAATTAATATTCTCATTGCAAAGCTACGGAAAAGCTTTTTATATCCCCCGGGCTACGGTTACAATCAGAGTTAAAATAATAAGAATATTCCCATCACCAGAACAGGGAATTTTCTTGGCTGCGGCAAGTACAAACAAATGCCCTTACATTCACAACCAGACAAACTTAAATTTTAAAAACAAATCAATCAACAGAGAAAAATGCCTGTAAATTATTGTAAGGCAGAGAATCACTTCGCACGACAGACCATCAGCGTGCGGCGCAAATCCCTGATACCATACACATTGTCGTCAATATGGATGACCTTGTAATAAAACAGCGTCTGTTTTGACATCAGCAGATCCGTTATCGCGTCAGGCAGATCGTCATTATCGTTCTTGACTATTGCCAGGCGCTCTGTACGCAGATATCCGTCGCTATCCTTGCCTAAAAAACGCAGCGACGTTGTGCGATTCACGGCGTACTGTTTATCATTGACGTCCAGCACGCCCACCTGCGACAGCATCCCGTCTTTTTCCGAAGAGATCCTGAATACCTGGAGAACCTCTCCCTTTATTTTTATCCCGTCTTTTTGCGTGTCCAGCTCGATATGATATTTAGAGGTACAGACCAGCGCCACCGGGATTGCCCCGCGGTGAAGTACAATGGAGAACAGAGCGAACAGCGCGGCCATGATGCTAATAAAAATAATTTTGGCACTCATACGCCACCTCTTTTTCATCCATCATACAAATACTGAAGAAGTGCTCTTTCAGTTTATTACCCTTAGACAGACTATTATCGTCATAAAATATAATGGTTTTCTTCGTGCCGTTACACATGGTATTAAAACCTTCCCATCGCTTCGAATGCAGAAACTTAAAAATTTTCTCCGACGAATTATCATCCATCGTATACACTTCGCAGACTCCGGCATTTGAAATATGCACCACGCCGTCGTTACTGCGAAACATTACGGTGAGAAAAATACCCATACATCCCACCACAACCAGAAAAAAAACAATCCAGACTAAAAATGTTTTGTTCCAGGGAAACGTCACTGCATGATTAACATTCGTTACGTCTTTCTCAGTAGCAACCAATATATGTTCACGGTTATCGTTGACCTGTGCCTGAAAAATAAAGCCTTCTCGCGGAATGGTAATGATAACACCGTCAATCCCTAGCGCAGAAAACCCCTTGCGTAACAAACTAATGCTTTTATTAAGACTATGTCCGGAGGGATTCATGCCATACTTGGCCCAGACTTCGTCAATGATCAGTTCGCGGCTTAATTGGCGAGTATTATTTATAATAAAAAAATCCAGTAACCTTGCCACCGAAGCGGAAAGAACAAGTTGTTGATCTTGTATGCTCAATTCTCGTTTCTCAGAGTCGTACAAAACCCGACCATTAATTATCTTTCTCATCCAGACAAACTCTTATATTTTTCGTTCATTATGCAAACAACCTATACAGAGTATATTTACCTTATACAGGTTAGCAATATAAGAATATTTTTATTTAGATTTTATGAGTCGGGTTTAAAACACGCATTGCCAATAGGGATATACTTGTGCAAAGCGACAATGAATTTTTTATTTTGATTTTTTAACCCGCTGCTTCGATACGTTTCTCCGGGGAGAACGTAACGGATAGTGGCCTCATCATCCGTAGAATTGCATCCCTGCTGCACAATGATTTTAAAAAAAGTGTTCCCGGTATTTTTAAGCACCCCGTCCTGCTCATCCAGGGTATAGCGCAGGTCGATTTTTCTCGGGCGCACCACCAGTATCGTATCCAGGGCGATAGCCGGTATCGCTTCGCTTCTTTTCCCCCCGTTGCGCTCCGGGAACATCGTGACGGGCAGCTCCGTGAACTGCACCCGGTAATAACGCTCCCTGTCATCCTGCGGGCCGCGGTAGAAAATCTTAAAAAACTCCCCGGCATCCGGCGCCAGCGAGAACGTCAGCGGCGCAAAGATCAGCTCTCCTTCTTCTATATCCTGGCGCTTCTCCCCGCCCGGCCCGGGCTTATCAATTTTCACCGCAGAAATTCGATACACATTCTGCTTTTTGCTGTCGTTAAAAATACGTTTGCTGATGAATGACTTGTCCGCAGGCATCTCGTAAATCGTGGAATCGAGATACAGGGCGTGCGCCGAAAAGCTCAGCAGCGCCGCACTGATGATTGCCGCATACCAGCGCTTCATTTGGTGACACCCAGCCAGTTTGCGGTGACTTTGATTTCGCCGCTGGCGCTAACCACGCCTTCCCAGTCGGAGCCTGCAACCGTCAGCGCCGAACGGGAGTCATTCATCGGAAACAGCAGCGATAAGCCGGTGCTGAAGTAGCTTCCGTCGTCGGTGTTATTCGCATCCCACGGCGTTTGCTGCCACAACGCATCGTTGAGGCTGATGGGTGCCTCGTCGCAGCTATTGCGCACCTGCGTCACGCTGCCCGACTGGTTGCTGTACTGCAGATACGCCGGGATCGGCACGCTGATCCCGCCCTGCGCGGAGGTAAACAGGCAGTACGGCGTATTGTTAATGGTCGTGGTGTCCCCCGTGACCTGAGCGGTAATACTGTCCGCCTGGCGCGGGCCGGAAACGGTGACGACATAGTCCATGCCAATCGGGGTATCATCGCCGATGGTGCCGCTGCCGCTTGCCGACGTGGTGTTATTCGACGAGACAATGCTGATTCCATACTCCTTCGGAATAATGTTCAGCTGCAACGATGGCGTGAACTCGTAATGCCCCGACTCCGGCGTTAAGCTATTGCGGAAAGCAAAGGTAAAAGGCTGACTGTTGGTAATGCTGTAGCCCGAGTCGACAAGGTTTTTAAGAAACGTCTTCGACAAAAAGAGATAGACGTAATGGCCGTCCGTTGAGAAGACATTGTAATAGGCCGTCGTCGCGCTGAAGTTATACCAGTTCGAGCCGTTACCGGAATAACGCACCGTTGACGCCGCTGGGGTAAAGCCCAGCGCGGCGGAATCGATATAGGCCCTGAAGGTGAGCGAGGCGGTCAGATTCGCGGTCTGCTGAAGGCTGTAGCTGACCATTTTGCAGATCACGCCGCTTACGTTTCCGACAACCCCCAACTCGCAGGCGCCAGAGTCATTGGTAATGCTCGGCGTCCCGTCGCTGGCGATCCACAGCTCCTGGAACGCACTGGTAGATTCCAGCGCCAGATGGCCGCGCTTGGTTAAGGTGTAGTTCACGTAGTTCCAGCGCCCGGTGCTTTGATCCTTACAGCGCTCGCCCCCCGCGTAATCATAGTTAATCGAGGTATAGCAGCGGTTAAAGACATAAGTTTCGCTGCTGCCGGTCGGCATCGCGCGAAAATATTCGTAGGCCGAATCGCTCAGCGACGCAAAGCCGTACGCCCCGCCCACCACGCCCGCGACCGAGCCGACCTGAGCGTGGTAGAAACCATTGCTGTCTCGGCCCTGACCGGAGATATAGCCGGACGTTGGGCATTGCGTACCGCTGTAACAGCGGATGCCGCTAAACGGCCCGTCAATCGGCGAATTATCGATCCACATATCCTGATAGTTATTCGCCGGAGCCGTCCAGCCCACGTAGCCGAGATAGCCGAGGCTCACCTGCGAGGTGCCGTATTTCACCCAGGTGTTGGATCCGCTAAAGCGAGGATCGAGCGCAGAGGGGGTAATGAAATACTCACCGTCCACGGCGTTTTCAATAAACAGAAAGTTATTGCTGACCGAGCCGGACGATGACGCGGTCAACGCGTTCGCCGCCAGCGGCGTCAATGCACCCGCAACGAGTAACGGAAGAATAAGGTTAACATTTTTCATAGCATTATCTCTGCGCCATAGTCGATTGCAGTGCGCATTGCACGTCCCCGACCCACGCTGCGCCGCGGGCTTTTTCCAGATCTAAATCGGCTTCGCAGATGTTGCCATTCGCCGAAACAAGGGTAATGACGGGGAATGTCTTATCGATATCAATCGCGAACTCACCTTTCGCATCGGTGCGCGTTTTGCCGATGTGGTTATGAATATCGGTATTGGCCGCGAGCTGTCCGTTCGGATAGCGCACGCGCCCGAAGACGGTCACCATGCTTTTCACTTCCGGCGCCACCACGCCAACGTTGCCCGGATAGAGGTTCAGCGACTGCTTACGCCCGGAGACGATATCGAAGCTGTCCTCGGAGTTGCGGTCGTTCATGATCTCCAGCTTGTACTGTGCGTACGGCGGCAATGCGATAAAGCTCGATTTGCCGCTCAGGACGTAGTGACGGTTATTGATTTTCGCCGCCAGCTTGCCGTCCCCTGCCAGCCCGGTTTTCACGATGATGCCGGAACGCTGGCGCTCTTTGCTGAGGCCGAAATCGCCCCCCACCCAGGCAACCGAACCCTGGGATGAGAAGTTCAGGTTGGTGGCGTTATCCGCCGATCGGGTAACGGAGACCGTCCCGGCGTTGTATTTGGTGGCATAACTCATGTTGCCGTTCACGGAATAATCGTTGCCGTAGTTCTGCTCGCCGCTCAGGCGGGAGGAGGCCGCGATCCCCGCCGAGGTAATTGGCCCGTCTTCAAACTGCCTGCGGGCGCTGATGTTGCCCTGCGTTGCACCGTAACGATCCCGCGATGCCCCGACGCTCAGCCAGGAGGCCAGCGGCAGCGAGAAGTCGAGGCTGACGTAACGCTCCTGGCGACCGTCGTCATTCTGGTTGTTGTAGTAATAGCGCTGCACCCCGGCGCGCAGGCCGACGGTGGCGTAACGCCCGGCGTACAGCGTGGTGCTGTAATCCAGGTTGCGATATTTGTTGCCCGAGTAGCGGTTTTCCGTCTGGCTCACCGTCAGCGATCCTCCGTGCGGAATAAAGCGTCCGAGGTTAATCGTGCCGCCAATGGAGTAGTTATCGCGCTCCTGCACCGGCAAACGGTCGCCAATCTTGCTGTCCTCGCGTGACGCCCACACCGAGCCAAACCCGCCGGGAGCGTTAAGGCTCACGCTGCTGACGTTGCGCCAGGTACCGTCGTTTGCCACCAGCGTTTGGGTGCCCACGCTCACGTATTCGTTGACGTTTAAGGTCAGGTCGGTTTCGTTCACGGCGTTGGAATCAAAGCCGTACAGCGTGGACTTCACGTTCAGGCCGGAGAGGATCGCCAGCGTCAGAGAGGCCGCACCGCCGGCAATCCAGGTCTGCTCGCTGCCGGCATTGTGGTAGTGATTGCGCTTGTAGCTTACGCGATCGTAATCCAGCGATCCGCCGAACACCTGCCATGAGAGCTGGTCCAGCCCGGCGGCCTGCTGGCGCGCGAAGATTTTATTCACGCGGCTGACCCGGGTGTTCACCGTGCGGCCGTTCACCACGATATCCACCGTCACGTCGTAAACCCCGTAGGGAAAACGGCTGGTGTCAATTTCGTAGCTGCCCATGTTGAAGTTCTGCACGCTCAGCAAGCGCCCGTCGCGGAAGACGTGGACTTCCCCGGCGGCCGGAAGAAAGACCGTAATGGGAGTCAGCGACAGCGCGGTATTTTCCACCACTGTGCTGCCTTTATTGCCGTAGCTGGCGCCGTAGATTTTTCCGCCGTTCAGCGCGTTCAGGCTGGCAATGGACTGCACGTTCCACGTATCCAGCATCCCCAGCGCCAGGCGATAGCCCTCGTAGTCGCGTTCGTACATCGCGCGATACACCTTGCTCGAACTGTTGCTCTCGCCAATACCGTATACCGAACCGTTAATATTGAAGTGATGCTCCCGAAGCGACAGGGTATTATCCAGCGTTAAATAGCTGCGCGAGCTGCTGCCATTCTGATAGTCGTTGTAATAGGTGCCGAAATTGTAATTAAGCACGTTAGAGAGCCTGTCCACGCTGGACGGGCCTAATAAGGTGCTGCGCGCCACTACCGCCTCGGTTAGCGCGTCCCGGCTGACGATCATCTCCAGGTGAAACGACGAAACGTTCAGCTGCAGGCGGGCTTCCGGCGTCAGGGCAATCGCGGTGTTATCCACAAACTTAGCGTCAGCGATTTTTTCTACCATGGCGCGGGTTTTATCCGACAGCACGGCGTTATTTGGCAGGTCGGAAACCATAATCGACTTCACGGTAATGTTCCCGTCGACCAGAGAGATCACCGCGTCCGCAATTTTCTGCTGACTCTTTTCGTCCGTTTCCTGATAGCGAATAAATACCGGAACCGTCATTCCCTGCTCCAGCGAACGGGCAAACGCGCCAGGAATAACGTATTTCCCGATCTTCACAGGCGCAGAATGTGCAAAGCCTGGTGTTAACGCTAGCGAGAGAAATACACTTCCCCCAATGAGATATTTAAACGACATACGCATCCTTACACATCGGCATTTTAATTTTTGGTACCGGTAATGGCGTTATGTTTTTACTTCACTGTAATAAATTGCTTGCCGTGCCAGATGCCAATACGGGTACGGCTATTCGACACATCGCTTTTTTGCAGCCTTATTTTTGTGCCCGGCATGACGTAATAACGCTCGCGGCAGCCCCTGCCCTGATCCTGCGCCTTGTCCTTGCAGGCGCCGTAGGCGATCACGCGAAATGAGACATTGCCGGTATTGGTAATCAGGTCGCCCTGACGGCTGTAGTCGAAGCGCTCCTTGCGCGGGGCAACAACCAGAATGGTGCCAATCTCCGCCGAGGCCGTGGCCGTCGCGGCTTTACCGGCTTTGGTGGTTGCGCTTTCACTGATCGGCTCGTCTATCCACTGCAGGCGGTAATAACGCTCTTTATCATCCTCCGGACCTTTATAGAAAAAACGGAACACATCTTTCGCTTCGCCAGGAAGAATAAGGCTGGCGGGTGTCGATAATAATTCACCGGGATTAGCATTCAGCTCGACGCCGCCGGGCAGCGGAGAGGAGAGTTGTTTTACCGTCACACTCACGTAGCGCGCAGAATCCGTCGTGTTGATGATTTCTTTCGATAATGAACTCTCTTCGGAAATCATTATCGATGTAATATCACCCACATTAATTGCCCAGCTGGAAAAGGATGTAGCAATCCCTACCAACATGGCTATTGGCACATATTTAGTCATTACTTATTTCCTGAGAAAATTCGGGAGAGTCACTCTCCCGAATTTTATTCATTACGCTGGAGTGGTCCAGGTCGCGTTGAACTGTACTTTCACATCGCCAGTCCAGTAGCCGTCAGGCAGCGCTGAGTAATCTGTTACCGGAGTCGTACCGTCAGAGGTAGCAGAGGAAATGGAGAACTTGAAGCTGGACTGATCGCTCACGCGCTCAGCACCGTTATAAGCACCATCCGCCATCAGGCTTTCGAGGCCAGAGGTTGAAGAGGAGTTAACCAGAACGGTTTCAGACGCGCTGGAAAGCGCATTGCCGTTCCATGCCACACCCACGTCCAGCGTAGACGCATCGCCGCTTGCGTTGGTCAGTGTATTGCTGATGACCTGTGCAGTCAGCTCGAAATCTGTCGCACTTTCTTGTCCCTGAATGGTTACGTCAAAAGCGCCGTCCTGAGAGTTAAACCCGTTCAGGCCTTCCGCATACTGGAAAGTCAGTGAGTTCAGCGGAGTAACAACCAGCATGCTGGTTGTATCTTTTGTAGCCGTTGCATCCCATGACGCTGTAGCAGATGCAGTCACATCAGCCATTGCATTTGCTGCTGCGAATACAGAAACCAGAGAGGCCACCAATAATAACTTTTTCATTTTTTTCTCCTGAGAACAAACGCGCAACCAGGCACTCTTTATAAGAACCAGGATGCTCCATTTAATTGCGAGCGAGATTTGCTGCGCCAAAAAAGTATTATTCGAAATAACCTTCCCCACAACACCACAAAATACGAAAAAACTTAACACATCTAGGAATTTTCTTAGCAGGAATAGGTTGGAAACACTCGACGATAACATTAAAACCTTATT
>NZ_JBGIWG010000018.1:0-87755 GCF_041320715.1 Enterobacter sp. KB-221C9 | reverse complement strand
GGGCTGGGGGTGAGGGGATTACTTCTTCTGGTCCTTCTTCGGCCAGTCGTCGTCATCGTCCCACTTGTCGTTAAAATCACGGTGCGGGGGAAGATCCGGTTTGTTGGCGAGAAATTTTTTATGGTCAACGCGCTTAAGATCTTTAATCACGTTAAGCAATACGCCAACCAGAAAAACTAACACCAGAATCCACCAGTACTTTGAAAGCCAATCCATTCGCTATTCCTCTCAGAGCGTTCGTCAGGCGACGAGTTGCTCCATAATACGTTGATACATACGGGCCAGCAGTTGCAAATCTGCCGCATTGACACACTCATTGATTTTATGAATGGTTGCGTTCACTGGACCCAGTTCGACAACCTGGGCGCCCATACGGGCGATAAAGCGTCCGTCTGAGGTGCCACCCGTTGTCAGCAGCTGTGGCTTAATTTCATTATAGTGCTCGATGGCGTTCACCACCGCATCAACCAGTTTACCGCGCTGCGTCAGGAACGGCTGGCCGGAAAGCCACCACTCTACGGTGTAACGCAGCTGATATTTTTCCAGCAGGGCGACAATGCGCGCCTTGATCATCTCATCGGTCAGTTCGGTGCTGAAGCGGAAGTTAAACTGGACGAAGTAATCACCCGGGATCACGTTGTTGCTGCCGGTCCCGGCCTTGACGTTCGCAATCTGCATGCTGGTTGGCGGGAAGAATTCGTTGCCTTTATCCCACTCGATGCCCACCAGCTCGCTCAGCATTGGCGCAGCGCGATGGACCGGGTTATCGGCCAGATGCGGATAAGCAACGTGCCCCTGAACGCCGTGAATGGTCAGGTTACAGGTCAGCGAGCCACGGCGCCCGTTTTTGACGACATCACCCACCACTTCGGTACTGGACGGCTCACCGACCAGGCAGTAGTCGAGACGCTCGTTACGCGCCATCAGCGCTTCAACGACCTTCACGGTACCGTTATGGGCGCTGGCTTCTTCGTCGGAGGTGATTAAAAACGCCAGACGGTTTTTGTGGTTTGGATGCTGGGCCACAAAGCGCTCTGCCGCCACGACCATCGCCGCCAGAGAGCCTTTCATGTCTGCCGCGCCGCGACCAAACAGCATGCCATCGCGGATGGTTGGTTCAAACGGCGGGTTAATCCAGCGATCCGCATCACCGGCGGGAACGACGTCAGTATGCCCGGCAAAGGCCAGCGTTTCACCCTGGCCGCGCCACGCCCAGAAGTTCTGGGTATCGCCAAAATCCATGCGTTCAACGGTGAAACCGATGGCGCGCAGGCGCTCAATCATAAGTGCCTGACAACCTGCGTCGTCCGGGCTAAGGGAAGGACGGCGAATAAGCTGCTGAGTCAGCTCAATGACCGGGCATGACATAAACTACACCTCAACGAAAAAAGTCGGAATAAAGGGTTTCACTGAAACCCAGCAGCATAGGCTGCCCTGGCGCGCAGAGCAATGGGCGTTTGATCATTGCCGGCATCTCGAGCATCAGTTTTGCCGCGCTGTCGGCGTTGTTGATGCTGGCGCGCAGAGATTCGTCGAGTTTACGCCAGGTGGTGCCGCGCGTATTCAGCAGGGCTTCCCACCCTAGTTCGCCGATCGCGTTATGCAGAAATTCTGCATCAAGCCCGTCGGCACGGTAATCGTGGAAGCGGTACTCCACGCCGTTTGCTTCCAGCCAGCGGCGGGCTTTTTTGATGGTGTCGCAATTTTTAATGCCGTACATCACAACCATGGTGAATCCTTTTGCTCTTATGGCGATTAAATGTTCAGTAAATTCGAAGATATATCCTTAAGTGGAATATAACACATTCAGGAATTGTCTGGATTTACACTTCATCTTAATTCAACTCACATCTGTACGCTGAATATTCTTTCACCCTTTAAGCATAGATGTCCATAAGCTTTAAATTTCGAATAAACTCAGCAGGTAAAATAAAACTCACCCGTCCGTGGGGTTATTTCAAAATATTGCTAGCCGTCACAAAAAATTGAGGCCTCTCCGTTCATATTTATCATAAATCCCCGCAGGACGTGGGGTACAATCACAGCAATTGGTTAAATAGTCTTCACAATGATGGTCCGTTTTTGTAGAATGCGCATAATAATAAGAGAGGTTGTTATGATTGAACGTGAACTGGGGAACTGGAAAGATTTTATCGAAGGCATGCTTCGTAAATGACATTCAGTAAGAATTGCAAGAGCACTAAAATAAGTAAAATAACCATAGTGTGAATTAATCACACAATAAAAAGGCGGCCGATAAAGCCGCCTTTTTTTATTTCAATCACTTACTCAGCGCGTTCCTTTAACGGGAAGCGGCGACGCACCAGCACAAAGAACAACGGCACGAAGTAAATGGCCAGAATGGTGGCCGAAATCATGCCGCCCATGACCCCGGTCCCTACCGCGTGCTGGCTGCTGGAGCCTGCCCCCGTACTGGTTGCCATCGGCAGTACGCCAAAGACAAACGCCAGCGACGTCATCAGGATCGGGCGTAAGCGCTGACGGCAGGCGTGCAGCGTGGCGGCCATCAGCTCGTGGCCTTTGGCATTCATCTCGTTGGCAAACTCAACGATCAGAATGGCGTTTTTCGCCGACAGCCCAATCACGGTGAGCAGACCCACCTGGAAGTAAACATCGTTCTCCAGGCCGCGCATCCAGGTCGCCAGCAGGGCACCGATAACCCCAAGCGGCACGACCAGCATGACGGAGAACGGGACCGACCAGCTTTCATACAGTGCGGCAAGGCAGAGGAAGACCACCAGCAGAGAGAGCGCGTAAAGCGCGGGGGCCTGTGCACCGGAGAGACGCTCCTGGTAGGACATGGCCGTCCACTCGAGACCAAAACCAGCGGGCAGCTGCTGCACCAGTTTTTCCATGGTATCCATGGCGGTACCGGTACTGACGCCCGGCGCGGCTTCCCCGACGATTTCAACCGCAGAGTAGCCGTTATAGCGCTCCAGACGCGGCGAGCCGCTCTCCCAGTGCGAGGTGGCAAACGCGGAGAAGGGCACCATGCCGCCGGCATTGTTCCTGACAAACCAGCGGTTTATATCATCCGGCAGCATGCGGAACGGCGCGGCGGACTGGACATACACTTTTTTCACGCGGCCGCGATCCATAAAGTCATTCACGTAGCTCGAGCCCCACGCCGTTTGCAGGGTGTCATTAATATCGTTGATCGAGACGCCCAGCGCCTGCGCCTTGCGCTGATCGATATCCACCTGGAGCTGCGGGCTGTCGTCAAGACCGTTATGGCGAACGCGGGTCAGGCCCGGATCGTTGCCTGCCAGCGCTAGCAGCTTATCGCGTGCCGCCATCAGCGCCGTGTGGCCTGCCCCGGCGTGATCCTGCAGCTCCATATCAAACCCGGCGGAACTGCCCAGGCCGCTTATCGCCGGCGGGCTGCTGGCGAAGACGCGCGCCTCTTTGATGTGCGCAAAGGCTTTCGTCGCGCGTTCAATAATGGCAAATGACGTTCCCGTTCTGGTATCGCGCTCGTCCCAGTCCTTCAGGCGGACGAACATGCGGGCGACGTTCTGCCCGTTTCCGCCCGGGCCAGAGCCTACGGTGGAGAAGACCGACACAACGTTATCTTTCTCTTTGGTGAAGAAGTACTGTTCCACCTGCTGGACAACCTTCAGCGTCTGCTGCTGCGTTGCGCCGCTCGGGAGCTGCACCGAGGTGGTGAACATTCCCCGGTCTTCCATCGGCAGGAACGAGGTGGGAAGATGCATAAACAGCCAGACCATGCCGCCCAGCAGCACAACGTAAATCATCATCCAGCGCAGGCTGCGATGGAGCACGCCACCGACGGCCGATTCATACCGCGCGGCATTGCGGTTGAACATGCGGTTAAACCAGCCGAAGAACCCTTTTTGCCCGTGCTGCTCCCCTTTATGCAGCGGTTTCAGAATAGTGGCGCACAGCGCAGGGGTGAGGATCAGCGCCACCAGCACGGATAGCACCATCGCCGAGACGATGGTTATCGAGAACTGACGGTAAATCGCCCCGGTGGTGCCGCCAAAGAAGGCCATCGGGATAAAGACGGCCGACAGCACCATCGCAATACCGACTAACGCCCCCTGAATTTGCCCCATGGATTTGCGCGTCGCCTGGCGCGGAGAGAGTCCTTCTTCGCTCATGATGCGCTCGACGTTTTCAACCACCACGATGGCATCATCCACCAGAAGGCCAATCGCCAGCACCATCGCAAACATCGTCAGGGTGTTAATGCTGTACCCGAACGCGTAAAGCACCGCAAAGGTCCCCAGCAGCACCACCGGGACGGCAATGGTGGGGATCAGCGTTGCGCGGAAGTTTTGCAGGAACAGGTACATCACCAGGAACACCAGCGCGATGGCTTCCAGCAGGGTCTTCACCACGTCCTCAATCGACGCTTTAACGAAGGAGGTGGTTTCGTAGGCGACTTTGTACTCCAGCCCGTGCGGGAAATACTGTGAAAGCTCGTCCAGACGGTCCAGCACCAGTTTGGCCGTGGCCATTTCGTTTGCGCCGGAGGCCAGTTTAATCCCCAGACCGGAGGCCTGATTGCCGTTAAAGCGGCTCAGGTAGTCGTATTTTTCCGCCCCCATTTCTACCGTGGCGACATCGCCCAGGCGCACTTCCGACCCATCCTGATTCACGCGCAGGGTGATGTTGCGGAACTGGTCCGGCGTCTGCAGAAGGGATTGTGAATTGATGGTGGCGTTCAGGGCCTGCTTATCGACGGACGGCGTTCCCCCCAGTTGCCCCACCGCAATCTGGGCGTTCTGGGCTTTGATGGCATTCGTCACGTCGGTTGCCGTCATCTGGACGCTGTTCAGCTTGTTGGGATCGAGCCAGATGCGCATTGAGTACTGTGAGCCGTAAGCGTCGATATCGCCGACGCCGTTAATACGGCTGATGGGATCCTGAATATTACTGGCGACGTAGTCGGCAATGTCCTGCTTATCCATTGAGCCATCTGTCGACACAAACGCGATGGTCAAAATGTTGGTATCACCGGTTTTACGCACGGTCACGCCCTGATTCTGCACCGCCTGGGGCAGCTTTCGCATGGCCGACTGCAGCTGGTTTTGCACCTGCTGCACCGCTTCATCCGGGTCGGTGCCCGCCTTAAAGCTCAGGGTAACCGTCGCCTGACCCGTGGCGCTACTTTGCGAGGACATGTACATCAGGTTATCCAGACTCGTCATGTTCTGCTCGATAACCTGCGTCACGGTGTTTTCCAGCGTTTGTGCGGAAGCGCCGGGGTAGTTTGCGGTAACGCGCACGTTAGGCGGTGCCAGATCGGGGTATTGCTCAACAGGAAGTGAAGTAATCGCCAGGACACCTGTCAGACACAACAGGATGGCAAGCACCCAGGCAAAAATGGGGCGATCGATGAAAAAATTCGCCATGAAAGTGTGACCTCGTTTTGCTGCACGTCATTATTGTTTATTGCCCGCATAACTTTAGCGGTAAGGGCCAGGTCAAACGTGGAGAAATAAAGGAGATAATGTAAATTATCATGCGCTTTTCCCTGCGCTTCCCTCTTTACCGTTATTTACCCGTTAACGGCGCGGGCGCCGGGAACGTCACGCTGACCAGCGTGCCGCCGTTTTGCGGCTGCGAAAAGTGCAGCAATCCGCCGAGCCGTTGCGCGCGTTCGCGCATAATGTTCAGCCCGTAGTGTCCCGGCGGCTCGCTGGCTTCGCCAATCCCGATGCCGTTGTCACGAATGCTGACGCTGTGCGTACCGTCCGCTGCGGTCACGCAGCTTACGGTGATCTCGCTGGCCTGCGCGTGCTTAATGGCGTTCAACACGGCCTCACGCACGATCTGCAACAGATGCACCTGCTTTTGCGCGTCCAGCGCCAGCGAGGAGAGACGGCAGTCGAGATGCAGCTTCGCCTGCGTCTGGCTCTGCAGGACGTCGAGGGACTCCTGAAGCGCAGCGGGCAAGTTCGCGTGGTTCAGCGTCAGGCGGAAGGTGGTGAGCAGCTCGCGAAGCTGCTGCCAGGCATTGTTCAGCTCGCGGGAGAAGTCGGTGAT
Source organism: Enterobacter sp. KB-221C9 (assembly GCF_041320715.1). Lineage (NCBI taxonomy): Bacteria > Pseudomonadati > Pseudomonadota > Gammaproteobacteria > Enterobacterales > Enterobacteriaceae > Enterobacter > Enterobacter sp. KB-221C9. The sequence goes on along the minus strand of NZ_JBGIWG010000018.1, from coordinate 81,722 downwards.
GATGGTCTGCGCAGGGGTATTGTCCTCCGGCACGGCGCGTTTGAGCAGCGCCAGCTGAATGCGCAGATACGATAGCACCTGCGCCAGCGAATCGTGCAGCTCGCGGGCAATGGTGGCGCGCTCTTCCATCAGCAGCAGCTGCTGGTAATGCTTTTGCGCCTGGTTAAAGTACAGCCCGCGCCCGAGCATGGTCGCCACGCTTCTCATCAGCGGGAGGGGGACGCTGTCCGTCTCGCTTTGCCAGCGCAGCTCGCCGTAAAGGGTGTCCTGCATCAGTACCGGCAGGTTTTGCAGAGGGATGCCCTCAGACTCCGTCCCTTCGCACAGCCGCCAGTCGTCGCTGGTGCGCAGTTCCAGATAATTCATCTGCGTATAGTCATGGACAATCTGCAGGATATGCCGGAAGCAGTGGCTGTCTATCTGGCCGGTATTCAGCGCCTGAGAGCACTTGAACAGCATGTCGAGCTGCTGGTGGGCTTCATGCAAATGCCGCGTCTTTTCCGCAACCGAGGCCTCAAGCGAGCGGTAGAGCGTATCTAATTCGGCGGACATGTGGTTAAAGGCGCGGGAGAGTTGGCCCAGCTCGTTCGGCAGGGCGGTATCCGGCGCCGGGGTTGCAAATTCCCCGCGCTCAATCCGTTCGCTGGCCGCCACCAGATTGTTAAGCGGCAGCACCACCCGGCGACGAATGCGTCGCAGGGTAAACAGCGTCAGCAGCAGGATCCCGAGAGCGCCCGCCAGAGAGAGCAGGGTCACCGTCTGAATTTTATGTTCGGTGTAGTGCTGAAGGGCGAGCACAAAGGCATCAATGCGGCCAACAAAATCCTCAATATGGGTTTGATACCACGCGCTGTCGCCGCGGGCGATGTGCGCATCCATCTCCAGCCAGGCCACGTGCAGCTGCTGGTAGCGCGCTTTTACATTGTCCGGGACGTACCAGCGGTTCAGCTTCTGCAGGGTAGGCGCGCTCAGCGTCTGTTGCCAGCTGTCGCGATGCGCCGCAAGGGAAGGGCTGTTGCGCTGCATCTCGTAGCCCAGACGATAGCTCTGCATGCGCAGCGAACCCGCGATATTGATAGCTTCGGCGTCACGCTGGCTGCTGGCAAGCGTCAGCAGGGCGACGGTGCTGGTCAGCACGGATAAGACAATGATCGAAAAGAAAGCCCAGGCAAGGCTTCCGGAAACGGGTCGTTTAACGGTCACAGAACGGCTCTCTGAATAAAATTGATCTGCCACAGGTTCACTGTAAATAATTGGGCATCCTGGGCATTTGAACATTGCCCGATCGCGCCGTGATGCGTAAATACCATATTCATACAAAGAATAAGGTTATTGAACCAAAAACAGGTGTGGTTATGAATCGTTTTATTATGGCTAACAGCCAGCAGTGCATTGGGTGTCGCGCCTGCGAAGTGGCCTGCGTGATAGCGCACAACGATGAGCAGCACGTCCTGAGCGAGCGCCATTTTCATCCCCGTATTACGGTCCTGAGATCCGGCGACCAGCGACGCCCCGTCACCTGCCATCACTGTGAAAATGCACCCTGCGCGCAAAGCTGCCCGAACGGCGCCATCAGTAAATGCGATGACAGCGTACAGGTGAATCAACAAAAATGCATCGGCTGTAAGGCCTGCGTGGTGGCCTGCCCGTTTGGCACGATGGAGATTATCGTCACCCCGCTCGACAACGGCAGCGTGAAGGCCTCGGCGAACAAATGCGATCTCTGTCTGACGCGACCACGCGGCCCGGCCTGTATCGAAAATTGCCCGGCAGATGTCCTCTCACTGGCGACGCCTGCTGTCCTTGATAATCTGGCGAAGTCGCGCCGACAGCGCACGGCCTGCCTGGAGGCGCAGCCCTGGCATGCGGAGGTCGTCGGAGAAGCCGCTCCGCGCACCAAACTGCAGCAGATGCAGGCGACGGCGCCACGCGGCGAGCCCGACAAACTCGCTGCCGCAGAGCGCGTGGGCCATTTTAACGAAATTTACCTGCCGTTCCGGGACGGGCAGGCCGCCCGCGAGGCGTCGCGCTGCCTGAAATGCGGCGAACACAGCATTTGCGAATGGACCTGCCCGCTGCATAACCACATCCCGCAGTGGATTGAGCGCCTCAACGCGGGGGATATCACCGGCGCGGTCGAGCTTTCTCATCAGACCAACTGTTTACCTGAAATTACCGGCCGCGTCTGTCCGCAGGACCGATTATGCGAAGGTGCCTGCACAATACGTGAAGAGGCGGGATCCGTGACCATCGGTAACATCGAGCGCTATATCTCCGATCGGGCGCTGGCGATGGGCTGGCGCCCGGATATGTCCGCCGTCACGCCGTCGGGTAAACGCGTCGCGATCGTCGGCGCGGGGCCCGCCGGGCTGGCGTGCGCCGACGTGCTGGCGCGCAGCGGCGTGAGCGTGACGGTCTATGACCGGCATCCGGAAATTGGCGGATTGCTGACCTTTGGCATCCCGGCATTCAAGCTGGACAAATCGCTGCTCGCGCGGCGCAGAGAGATATTTACTGCGATGGGGATCCGCTTCGAGCTGAACTGCGAGGTGGGCCAGGACGTGTCGATGTCGCAGTTAAAGCACGATTACGACGCCCTGTTTATTGGCGTGGGAACCTACCGCTCGATGAAGGCGGGTATCCCGCATGAAGACGCGCCGGGGGTCTATGACGCGCTGCCTTTCCTGGTGGGCAACACGCGGCACGTTATGGGGCTGGAGGCGACGGACAGCGAACCGTTCATCGACACCCAGGGTTTAAACGTGGTAGTGCTTGGCGGGGGGGATACCGCGATGGACTGCGTCCGCACCGCGTTACGCCACGGTGCGGCGAAGGTGACCTGCGCCTATCGTCGGGATGAGGCCAACATGCCGGGCTCGAAGAAAGAGGTGAAGAACGCCAGAGAAGAGGGCGCGGCGTTTGAATTTAACGTCCAGCCGGTTGAGCTGACGCTGGATCCTGACGGAAAGGTCAACGGTATCCGGATGCTGCGTACCGAGCTTGGAGAGCCGGATGCGCAGGGACGGCGTCGGCCCGTTCCCGTGGCGGGCAGCGAGTTCGTGATGGCCGCAGATGCGGTCATCATGGCGTTTGGTTTTAACCCGCACGCGATGCCGTGGCTGCAGGCGCAGGGTGTCGAAACGGATGACTGGGGGCGGATTGTTGCTTCGGTCGAGAGCCGTTACCGTTACCAGACGACCAACCCACAGATCTTCGCCGGGGGCGATGCGGTACGCGGCGCGGATCTGGTGGTGACCGCAATGGCGGAAGGGCGTCATGCGGCGCAAGGGATACTTGACTGGCTGGGGGTTAACGCGCCAAAACATCATTAAACCGACGGGCGACAAAGCGGGATTCACGGCGTAGTATAGGACGACTCATTGTGTCGTGGAGCCCGTATGACCCTGAAAATTAACGTTATCAAAGACAAAATTCTCTCTGAAAACTACTTTGTCCTGCGTAACATCACCTACGATCTTACGCGTAATAACGGTGAAGTGATTCGCCACAAGCGCGAGGTCTACGATCGCGGCAACGGAGCAACCATTCTGCTCTATAACCGTGAAAAGCAGAGCGTGGTGCTGATCCGTCAGTTCAGGGTGGCGACATGGGTCAATGGTAACCCCGACGGACGTCTGATTGAAACCTGCGCGGGCCTGCTCGATGATGATGAGCCGGAAGTCTGTATCCGCAAAGAGGCCGTAGAAGAAACCGGCTTCGAAGTGGGCGAGGTCAAAAAGGTCTTTGAGCTGTTTATGTCACCGGGCGGCGTGACGGAGCTCGTCCATTTCTTCATTGCAGAGTACAGCGACGCGCAGCGCACCCACCGGGGCGGTGGCGTTGAGGATGAAGATATCGAAGTGCTGGAGCTTCCCTTTTCCCGGGCGCTGGAGATGATGCGTTCAGGGGAAGTCAGGGATGGTAAAGCGGTGATATTACTGCAGTATTTACAGACAACCGGGTTAATGAACTCTGCTTTCGAACGGATGTAGTATGTTTTTCGGGTATATCTGACAAATCCGATTGAGCAACCCCGGCGGGAACACGAAGATACTGCCCAGTTAAGCGTTTTCGTTCCGGGATTGTGCCATTCATGCGCTACAGCGTCTTTTTGTTTTACCTGTTTTGTGTGCTCCTCGCGCCGCAGGTGCGGGCTGCACCTGCCCAGCAAGCCTTCTCTGACTGGCAGGTGACCTGCAATAACCAGAACTTTTGCCTTGCGCGCAACACGGGTGAACACCGCGGTCTGGTCATGACGCTCACCCGAAGCGCCGGGGCGAAAACGGATGCCACGCTGCGTATCGATCTTGGCGGTCTTGATACGCCCTCCGTCAAAGAGCCAGAGATTGCCCCCCGGCTGCTGCTGGATAACGTTCCCCTTACGCTGGACAAACAGCGCTGGCAGCTCACGCCCTGGCATCTGAAAACGGACGATGCGGCCACCATCACCGCCTTTCTGAAAAACATCCAGGAAGGGAAGGCCCTGACCCTGCGCGGCGGTAAGCAGATTATTTCACTGAGCGGTCTGAAAGCCGCGCTGCTGTTTATTGATGCGCAGCAAAAGCGCGTCGGCAGCGAAACTGCGTGGATCAAGAAAGGTGACGATCCGCCGCTAAGCGTTCCGCCTGCACCCGCCTTAAAAAAGGTGGCGGTAGTCAACCCGACCCCGACGCCACTCTCCCACGTCGAACTGAACGACCTGCTGGACTATGGCACCGGACGGATGAACAGCAGCCAGTGCTCGCTGGATCCTAACCGCCGGGAAGTGCGCGTCACCGCGTTAACCGATGACAAAGCGCTGCTGATTGTCAGCTGCGAGGCGGGGGCCTATAACACGGTCGACCTGGCGTGGCTGGTATCACGTAAAAAACCGTTCACCGCGCGCAGCGTCAGGCTGCGTCTGCCGTTTACGCCGTCAAGCGACGGCAGTGAAATGGAGTTGATGAACGCCAGCTTCGATGAGAAGACGCGCGAGCTGACCACGCTCGCGCTGGGACGCGGTATGGGCGATTGCGGGATCCAGACGCGCTGGCGTTTCGACGGCCAGCGTTTCCGCCTGGTGCGCTACGCCGAGGAGCCCAGCTGCGACAGCTGGAACGGGCCTGATGCCTGGCCCACGCTGTGGATCACGCGGTAGCTTTTTCCGGGTGGCGGCTACGCCTTACCCGGCCTACGAATCCTGCGGTCTGTGACAATGTGCGGGGTGGCGGCTTGGCCTTACCCGGCCTGCGAATCCTGCGGCCTGTGACAATGTGCCGGGTGGCGGCTACGCCTTACCCGGCCTACGAATCCTGCGGCCTGCGACAATGTGCCGGGTGGCGGCTTGGCCTTACCCTGCCTACGAATCCTGCGGCCTGTGGCAATGTGCCGGGTGGCGGCTTGGCCTTACCCGGCCTGCGAATCCTGCGGCCTTTGACAATGTGCCGGGTGTCGGCTTGGCCTTACCCGGCCTGCGAATCCTGCGGCCTGCGACAATGTGCCGGGTGGCGGCTTGGCCTTACCCGGCCTACGAATCCTGCGGCCTGCGACAATGTGCCGGGTGGCGGCTTGGCCTTACCCGGCCTACGAATCCTGCGTTCTGTGACAATGTGCCGGGTGGCGACTTGGCCTTACCCGGCCTACGAATCCTGCGGTCTGCAAAAGCTCGAACCGTAGGCCGGGTAAGCGATAGCGCCACCCGGCAAAGCAGACCGCACTCTGGTTACTGTTTACGGAAAAAATCGTTATACAGCATGTAAAGATGCGCCGCGCTCCACGAGAAATTAGGCGCGCCTTGCTGCGCCCCGGTCAGCGGGTTGTAGTTTTCCTGAATCGGGCCGTCGGACGTTAACCCCTTTGCGTGCTTAAAGAAGCTTTCTGCCAGCGTTTGCGCCTGTTCCCGGTAGCCATAGCGTTCCATCCCTTTCAGGCCAAACCAGAACTGGTCGACCCAGACCCGGCCGCGCCAGTAGATATCCGGACCAAATGCCGGGTTGGTTAGCGCGGCAGTCCCGAGCGGCACATACGTGTTGAACTCTTTCGGATCCAGCATCACCTTCACCACGGCATCCGCATGCTCCTGCGTTGCCGCACCGTTAAACAACGGCGACCAGCCTTCCGGTCCTTTCCCGCGCTCGACGATAGGCTTGCCCGCACAGCCGTTCGCCAGCGGTTTATCCTCGATACGGATGTCATAGTAAAAACCGCTCTTTGCGTCGAACATGCAGGTATTGATGTAGCTCGCGAGCCTATCCGCCAGCTGACGGTAGCGGCTGGCCTCCTGCTCTTTACCCAGCAGGCTCGCCATCTGTGCCAGATAGTGATTGTCGCTGTACATATAGCTCGCCTGGTCGACGGACTCCTGCAGCAGCGAGTAGCCCAGCAGCCTGCCCTCTTTGTCGCGGTTTTCGGCAAACTTCACCGTCCAGTCGCTGCGTTTACCGCCGTTTGCGATGTATTTATCCAGCTGGGATTGATCGATAAAACCGAAGACGGCGGCGTCATCGCGTCCTGATTCCCACGAGGCCGCAACCTGCGCCGGGATCTCCAGACTGTCGTAATGGCCTTTGTCGATTACCCTTGCGTAATTCTTCAGCCCGGAGAGGGATTCTTCTTTGTCGCCTCTTTTCACCGTGAAGAGCATGTCGCCGCTGGCGGTATTATGGGCCTTGTCGCGCGTCGCGCCGTACTCCGGCACGCCGTTGCCGTTGTGGTCGCGGTTGCGCAGCCACCAGTCGTGGTAGGCCACCAGTTTAGGATACATTTCCGCCAGCCAGGCCTTATCCTGCGTGGTGTTATACACCTCCATCACCGACCACGCCGCCAGGCTCGGTTTGGTATTACGTTCATTCCAGTTGCCGCCGTCGCCGCCGCGTTCCGGGCTCAGGTTCCAGGCGATGAGGTCCGGCACAAAGCCCGCATCCTGCGGGCGCACCGGATCGTCAGGTTTGATTTGCCAGGAAAAGACCGCACGAATGTTCTCTTTGGCGATTTCTGGGTTGAAATGCGACATGGCAAACGCCTGTTTCCAGGTATCCCACGGCCATGTCTGGTTGCCGGAGAACCAACGTCCGGTGACGGATGGCGTCACCGTGTTATAGCGCACCGCGCCCCCCGGCGAGCGCCAGTTGCCGTTCAGCGTTTCGATGGCCTTCACCGCCACGCGGGTTTGCTCTGGCGTCGCATCAGGGTTGGTTAGCCCTTTCTGCAAATAGCCTTCCCAGCGCCGCTGCGAGGCAGTCATATAAGCGGCCGGGCGCGCCAGAATATCGCGGATCTGCACCTGCTCGCGCTTTACCTCATCGGCATTCAGCAGATGGGAGTACGTGGTATACAGCGTGGTGCTGCCGGTAATGCGCGCGCGGCTGGTAAAGCGGTGCCCGTCGACGGTGGTGTCAACGGGGAGGGATTTATGCACCTGGTATTCGGAGCTGCCGGAGGTCAGCAGATCCCAGGTGGAGCGCACTTTGCCAAAGATCACCTTCAGGCCGTCACGCGCGGGGACCAGCCTGCGCTGGTAATCCGGATACGCGCCGTCGATGGTCTTATCCGAAAGCGGTTTACCCTCTTTAGCCTCCAGCTTTTCCAGCAGTTCGCCGTCCCACACCAGGTCGAGCGGTGACTTGCTGACGATGCGTGTTTCCAGCAGCGAGGTGCGCGCGGTGGCAAAGCGCAGCGTCATTACTATCTGCACATCTTTTGCGCTCAGCTTCTGCACCAGCGCGCCGGGCAGGCTGTAAGCCTCAAGGGTAAAATCGACTTTTTTGCCGTTCTGATACACGCTCAGGCGATCGAAATTGGTCGCCATAAAGTTAATGTACTCTTCGGTGAGCAGCGCTACGCCGGGAAATCCTCCCTGGGTCTGCGGCCCGTCCGGCAGCAAATGCCCATGCCAGGCACCCAAATCGAAAAAGGGATTGAAACGCTGGTGGTCGTCAGCGTCGAAATCGTGCATAAACGCCGGTGCACCGGCGCGGTTGATGACGTTTTTAAAATCAGTTGGGCTGGTAGCGTGAGCCGAAAAGCTGAGCGCCAGCGCGCAGGCCAGCGGTGTAAGGCTGAGTTTCATGATGGAAGATCCTTTTACCAGTAGAAATATTGCATCAGGAAGACCTGGTCGCTCGGGTCGCCGGAAGCATTTTTCATGTAGAAGCGGCTGTCGGCCGCGGTAGCAAAACGGCCACCGCCGTACTCATACCAGATACCGAACTGCATAAACGAGGTCGTTTCATCGGCGGCATTGTCCGGGCGATGCTTTGCGTAGCTGTAGGCGGTGGAGAGATAGACGCCTTTTAACGCTTCAACCATAGCGCTGACCATATACCCGGTCTCTGTGCCGGAGACGTCTCTGCCGCTGGCGCGGCCGGTGTGATGCCAGGCGCGCGCCGCCAGGTTGGGCGACAGAATGCCGGTCAGGAAGAGTTGGCCTGTCCCGTCGGTGACCTCAAGGCCGTTCATCCAGGTGACGTCTTTGACGATGTCATACTGGATATAGCCGTTGGCCATCGCCGGATAGGTATACTTATCGTCATAGCGATCGTATTTGCCAAAATGCAGCCAGGCTTTGCTCTCGTCATGGTGCCCCGCAGGCGTGGCGGTGACGCTGTAGCGCAGGTTCCCGGAGCGGTTCTGTACCTTGAGCGCGTACATAATGTCGCGGGTATTGGGGATCACATATCCCAGATCGGGCGTGAAATCCCCCCACCACTGCAGGTCATCGAGGGAGGAGTCCTGACGCAGGCTGAGCATGATCTCGGTGTTGCCGTCAGTTTTGTAGCCGCCGTAAAAGCGGTTAAGCCCACCTTCGAATCCGCCCCAGCTGTAGTCGGGCACCCAGGCGTTCCCCTGATGGTCAGCCTGTACGGTCCAGCCCTCGCCGTAAATCAGGCCGAACCAGTGCCCGTGCTTCATTTCCAGACCGCCCTCAATATAGGTGCCGTCACTGTATTTATGCTTATTCTGGCCTTCTAAATCCATATATCCGCCGACCCCCAGCTCGCCATAAAAACGAAACGACGGAGAGGTGATTTCCGGGGTTCGGGTATCGTCATGTTCAGCGGGTCTGATTTCTTCTGCGGCAATTGCAGGGCAGCAGAAAGAGAGGGCAGCGAGTGCCCCAATCGTTTTCTCTTTAATTTTCATGCACTCATCCCAATGAGAGAATATCCATGCCTTAAGTGTTAATTAATATTTGAGGCAGGTGACGCTTCTATTTGTTGTTGTTCTTTTGATAATCCCCGGACGTATTTGCTGTATTTCCACCAGGCAAATCCGAGGAATAACACAATGCCACCGACGTTATAGAAAATAATCGTCAGAATATTGGCACCGGTGGGGAAGGTTGAGGCCACAAAGCCGATGGCAAAAATCACAATCAGCATCGACACCACCACCATCCCGGTAGTGCGTGAGCCCATTTTGAAATCGCGCGGGAGATGATCGAGCTTACGGCGCAGATTGAGGTATGCCAGCATGATGAACAGCGGCGGTAACATAGACGCGGCCGCGGTCATGTTGATGACGGTATTCATCAGCTCCTGCGCGGTGTTCGATCCCATGGTTGGGATAATCATTAACGGAATGACGATCAAATACTGGATCCACGCCGCGCGCGCCGGTACGCCGTTCTCGTTCAGCGCCACGGTTTTTGGCCCAAAGATGCCGCTCGGGATTTCAGAGAAGAAGATTTTGACCGGGGTCGCCGTCCACATCAGCAGGGAACCGAACATCGCGGTAAAGGAGACCAGGCCGACAAAGCGGTTCATCAGCACTTCCGGCAGGCCAAACCATACCGCCAGGCCGTGGAACACCTGTACCGAACCACCGGTGAACTTCAGCTCTTTGCTGCTGATAAAGACGTTAATCAGCACCGAGGAGATGGAGTAGAGCACGCCGATGAAAATCCCCGCCAGAATGATCACCCTGACGAAGGATTTTGACCCGCCCTTCACGTCGTTAACGTAGACCGCAACGGACTCTGCGCCTCCGGCGGCCATAAATATCCAGGTGGTGATGCCAAGAAATGCCCAGTTAAAGTTCGGGATCATCGCGTCAACGGTAATCGGGTCGGCTGGCTGCACGCCGCCCATCAGCGCCGCACCGGCCAGCAGAATATAGGAGAGGGTCAGCAGCAGCATCAGCGTTGAGGTCACAGACGTGATCGGCCCCAGCATTTTCGCCCCGTTGGTGGACACCCAGGTTGAGAAAGCGAACAGCACCATGCTCAGGACCGTGGTGGCAAACGGCGTAAGAATGTACTCATAGCCCAAAAAGGCGTAAGAGGCGTAGGCGATGACGCGGGGTAATAACGAGGTAAAGAAGAACAGGTTTACGAACCAGTATGTGTAGGCGGTAATAAACGCCCAGCGCCCGCCCAGCGAGCTTTTCACCCAGGCGTACACCCCGGCTTCGGAGTTTTTATTCAGGGAGACAAACTCTGCGATGATTAAGCAGAAAGGAATGAAGTAGAACAGGGTGGCTAAAAAGAACATCGGTGCCGAGGCGAGGCCCAGCTCGATATTGTTATTGATAACGTTGTTAAAACTAAATACAGCGGCAAACGTCAGCGACAGCAGGCCGAATTTACCGATGGTATTACGTTTGATCGTTTCAGACATAATGTTTCTCCGGGTACGAGGAGGATTTCGCGGTGCTTCATTGGCACCGCTGAATTTTTATTTGTTATGGAAATAGCCGTCTTCGATGGTCACATAGAGAACGACTTTTTTAGCAGGCGTTTCGCTGATAAAGCGATAGGCCTCGTGATTCTCGCAAATGACGATTTGCCCCTCATGGATGAGTTCGGTATGGCCCACGCCTTTCAGGTATTCGCGGTCGGTTTCATCCCGGTAGCACTCCACAAGCTGAAGGACGTCTTTTGCGGCGTACTCAATTTTCTGTGCGCCCTGCAGATAGTAATGGACCTCGAAATAGCGGCGATGGCCGACGAACAGCGCGTCGGTGCTGGCATCCTGGGTCACGCGATAGGCCAGAGAGTCGCCAATCGAGTGGGCAACGCCGGGCTGGATGTTGTCGATGTTATTAATGGCTTCTGTGCAGCGCTGCCATTTACGGCCCGTGCGATAACGCTGCTGGAACTGTTCCAGGCTGTCGAGAACGATCATTTTTCTGCCTCGCTGTGCGAATTCATGGAGAAGAAATCGGTGCCGAACCGATGGTGTACCAGTGCCTGCGCGGTAGTTTGTCCGCCTTCCAGCGGGAGCAGGGTGAAGCCGTAGCGGAACGGCCTGAACCAGACGCGCCAGGTGTCCAGCACTTCGCTTCCCCAGGAGTTGGAGCCTAAGCCCAGTACCTGATGATCGAGATTGAGGGTGATGTCATCGCTGCGGCGCAGTTCGTTGCAGTGCTGCGCGGCGTGGATGTTCTCTGCCGTGTAGTGCCAGGCGCTGAAATGGATGGGCTGTTCAGGCACCACCAGAAGACCGCTGCCGTGACGGTTGGCGAGCGTTGCCCAGCGCACCTGCTGGCGGTTGCCGTTGTTCTGCGGGAACGGGTAGTTTTCGAACATCTCGTCCACGGTGGTGTGCCATTGGTCTATGGTGCTGGCCTGCTGGCTGTCCGGGTAGTTCTCTCCGGGGCCGCGTCCGTAGTAGCTCACCTGGTCGAATTCGCCGTTGATGCCGAGGGTTAAGCCGATGCACGGGATAATGTGCGGGTAATCGCCGTAGCGTTCGCCGCTTAGCTCAACGTTAATTTGTCCGTCGGCGGCAATGCGCCAGCGGTAGGTGCAGCGCATACCAAAATCAAACACCGGCGGAGCAATCAGCGTGCGGGTCGTAATGACGATCGCATCGTCCTGCTGCTCGATCTCAAAACCGCGCAGATGCTCCTGCATAATCTGCAGGTGGTTGGGTTGCCATAGGCCCTCATATTCCTGCTTGTGGTTATCAATCATCGGCTTGAAGAAATTAATCTTCGGTTCGCGGGTGATCTTATCTTCACCGTTAACCTGCCAGGCGCTGAGTTTTCCCGTCACTTTTGAGAAGCTTGCGCGGAAGTTATGTCCGGTCACGGTACAGTTCAGGCGGTCCTCTTCCTGCAGCAGCGGCGTGGCGTTGGCGTTAATAAACGGCGTCGCGTGAGCCGTGCGCGCTTTTAGCGGGAACTGATACACCGCAATCTCGTGCCCCGCCTCGCTATAGCGGGTGCGGCTGTTTTTGCTGATGCGCACGGTCAGGAACGCTTCGCGCTCGTCGAGTTCGGGCAGGTTCAGGCTCACGCTGCGGGTGCTGTTGGGGGCCAGCCCGGTAAGTGTCAGCGGCTGGCTGTAAAGGGTTTCTCCTTCGGCACGCACCTCAACGAGCAGGGTGTAATCATCCAGGCCGGTGAACCAGAAGCGATTTTCAACGTGCAGCTCGCCGTTCTGCCAGCGCAGCTTGACCGGGGCAATCACCTGCTTATATTCGCGCAGGCCCGGACCCGGCATTTGGTCGGAGTAGATCAGCCCGTCGAGGCAGAAGTTGTAGTTGTTCGGGTAGTCACCAAAGTCGCCGCCGTAGGCGTAATACGTATTGCCGCTGGCATCTGCCGCCTGAATACCGTGGTCGCACCACTCCCAGACGTAGTGGCCCTGAATGCAGTCGTGGCGATCGAAGACGTTTTGATACTCGCTCAGACCGCCGGGACCGTTGCCCATCGCGTGGGCGTATTCGCAGATGATGCGCGGTTTGGCGTGGGGATACTCGCCGAACAGGTTCATCAGCGGCACGCGGGTGTACATGGTCGAGATGATATCCACCACCTCAGCGTCGCGATCTTCTTCGTAATGCAGCAGGCGCGTGTCGTCCAGCGCCTTTGCGGCCCGCGCCATGGCGCGGATATTGCAGCCGTAGCCGGACTCGTTGCCAAGCGACCAGATGATGATTGAAGGATGGTTTTTCTGCGCGTGAATATGGCGTTCGATGCGCTCAACGTAGACATGTTCCCACAGCGGATCGTCCGTGATGCGGCTCAGATCGCCGACGTTGGCAAAGCCGTGAGATTCCACATCCGTCTCCGCCATCACGAACAGGCCGTAGATGTCGCACAGCTCGTAGAAGCGCGGATCGTTGGGGTAGTGGGCGGTGCGCACCGAATTGATGTTGTGCTGCTTCATCAGGATCAGGTCGCGCTCGACCCGATCCATGCCCACGGCGCGGCCTTTCTGGTGATCGTTGTCGTGACGGTTTACGCCGTGCAGCTTCAGGTAGCGATTGTTGATGTAGAACAGACCGTCGCGCACCCTGATGTCGCGAAAACCAACACGCTGCGGGATAACCTCCAGCGTCTGCCCGTTCGCATCTTTTAGCGTTATTACCAGATGGTAGAGATAGGGGGATTCCGCAGACCACTGCTGAGGCTGTTTGACCTCAATGCTGAAGGCGGTTTCCGCGCTGCGGGTCACGGTCAGGCTGTCGGTTGTGCCCTGAAGGATCGCTGCTTCGCCATCATACAGGGCATACTCCAGCGACACGGCTGATGCGTGCGGGGCCAGGTTTTCCAGCTCAAGCTGACAGAAAAGGGTGGCGTTTTTCCAGGCTTCGTCAAAGGTGGTTTTGATCGTGACGTCGCGCACGTGAGTGGGATTTTTGCCGATCAGATAGACGTCGCGGAAAATACCGGCCGTCCACCACATGTCCTGATCCTCAATGTAGGTAGAATCCGCCCACTGCATCACCCGCACGCACAGCAGGTTTTGCCCGCCATGCACCGCGTGGCTGATATCAAACTCGGCGGCCAGCCGGCTGCCCTTGCTAAAGCCTATATAGTGACCATTCACGTAGACTTCGAAATAGGTTTCGACGCCGTCAAACTTGATGAGGGTCTGCTTACCCTGCCAGCCGTCCGATAGCGTGAAGTAGCGCTGATACGCCCCGGTTGGGTTATCCGTAGGCACCCAGGGGACGTCGACCGGGAAGGGAAAGCCTTCGTCGGTGTACTGCAGCTGGCCGTGGCCTTCCATCTGCCACATGGCGGGGACGGTAATGTCGCCCCAGTCGGCCATGTACTCAGAGGTGAAGTTTTCCGGCACCAGAAGCGGGTTGGTGAAAAAGCGAAAGTTCCACTTACCGCTCAGAGACAGAAAGTGGCTGCTGGCTTCGCGGGCAAAGGTGCGAGCCTGCGCGACGGTGTCGTATGAGAAGAAGTACGCACGCGGCGGAAGCCGGTTCTCATGCGTGAGTTGAATATTTTCCCAGCGATTCATGCGATCTCCCTGTAGGGGTAAAACATCATTGCTGAGGATTTTAGTAAATATTTTACTAAATAAAATCAGTAAAATTGATTTGCTTTAACTCGATCACGAAATAAAAAAAAGCCGGGCATGCCCGGCGATGTGTCAAACGAGGGGGATTAGCGGGTGGTGCCGCGCAGTTTCAGCACGCTCGGCACGAAGACCTGCAGCGGCAGCGCCCGGCCATCGCGGGATTTTTCCAGCAGCAGGTTAACCCCCTGGCTGCCCATCATTTCAGAGTGGATGCGTACGGTAGAGAGCGGCGGGAAGGTGAAGCGGGCGGTCGGGATATCGTTCACGCTAATGAGCGAAATGTCCTCCGGGATCGCCAGCCCTTTTTCATGGATAGCGCGCAAGACGCCGATGGCTATCGAATCAGAGGCCACAAACAGGGCGGTTGGCCAGCTTGTCTGTGCCAGCATGGTTTTCGCCAGTTCGTATCCGGACGAGCTGGAAAAACCGCCGCGCCAGATATCCTGTTCAGACACCACCCCTTTCAAACGGCCATACTCGACAAAAGCGGCTTCGCGGATATCGGCTTTGCCGGGTTCATCTTCCCCGCCGATAAAGCCAATGCGCTTAACGCCCTGATCAATAAAGAAATCAACGATCTGCTTGCTGATGCGCGAGAGGTCAATGTCGACGGAATCGAACGCGCTGCCGGGTTCGTGAAAGTCGATAAAGCAGACGTTGTCCGTCAGGGCCATTGCGCTACGGCGAGTTGCTGGTGAAGGTTTGCCCACAATCAGTACGCCGGTCAATTTTTTACTCTCCGGCAGGGTGGCACTGGCGTAACAGTTGCTCAGCTCCACGCCCAGTTTTTCACACTGCGTCTCAATGCCGTGGCGGATGGCAAGGTAGTAAGGGTCGTTAATCTCCAGCTCTTGCTGGTAGCTGTAGAGTGCCAGAATGTGTTGCTGACCCACCGCGGCAGACTGCAATTTGCGGGACGTTGTGCTCTTATATTCCAGCTTTTCCGCAATCTCCAGAATGCGGTGTTTGGTCTCTTCTTTTACGTTCAACGTTGGGTCATCGTTTAAAACCCGGGATACCGTCGCCAGCGAAACGCCAGCCTCCGTCGCGATGTCTTTGAGCGTAGCCATGTTTGTCCTTATTCCCCACGTGATAGCCCATTGTAAAGGATGGGCCAGGACATGCATCAGTTTTTACTAAATATCCTGCCCATTGCGTCCGGCAAATAGCGTGCTAGTATTTAGTAAAATTTTACTAAGGAGAGAGCATGGACACGATAGCTTACGATGACTTTGCAAAGCTGGAGATCCGCGTGGGGACGATCGTGGACGTTAAGCGCCACGCTAACGCAGATAAACTCTATATCGCGCAGATTGATGTGGGCGGAAAAACGCTGCAAACCGTCACCAGCCTGGTGCCGTATTACCGGGAAGAGGAGCTTATGGGAAAAACGGTGGTGGTGCTGTGTAATCTGGCGAAAGCGAAGATGCGCGGCGAAACGTCCGAATGCATGTTGCTTTGCGCGGAAACCGATGACGCCAGCGAAAGCGTGTTGTTAACGCCGGAGCGGGCGATGGCAGCGGGCGTGCGGGTGGTATAAAAAAGGGTGGCAAAGCCACCCGATTGTTGTAGGCCCGGTAAGCGTAGCGCCACCGGGCACGCAGGCCGCACTAGATAACGCTCAGCGCCTTCTCCACCACGTTCTCAACGGTAAAGCCGAAGTACGGGAACAGCTTATCGGCAGGGGCGGACTCACCGTAGCCCCGCATGCCGACAATCGCCCCTTTGAGCCCGACATACTTGTACCAGTAGTCGGCAATACCGGCTTCCACCGCCACGCGAGCCGCGACGCTGGACGGCAGGACCGATTCCCGGTACGCCTCGTCCTGGGCGTCAAAGATATCCGTTGAGGGCAGGGAAACCACGCGCACCGCGTGTCCTTCGGCGGTCAGTTTCTCCGCCGCTTTCACCGTGATTTCCACTTCAGAACCGGTCGCTATCAGGATCACGTCCGGCTTGCCGCCGCTGTCTTTCAGGATGTAGCCGCCGCGAGCGATGTTTTTCACCTGTTCCGGGGTACGCTCAATCTGCGCCAGGTTCTGGCGTGACAGAATTAATGCCGTTGGGCCATTGTGGCGTTCCACCGCCAGCTTCCAGCCCACCGCCGCTTCGACCTGATCGCACGGACGCCAGGTGCTGAAGTTGGGCGTCAGGCGCAGGCTCGCCAGTTGTTCAACCGCCTGGTGCGTGGGCCCGTCTTCCCCCAGCCCGATGGAGTCATGGGTATAAACCATGATTTGCCGCGCCTTCATCAGCGCCGCCATGCGCGCCGCGTTACGGGCGTACTCGACGAACATCAGGAAGGTGGCGGTGTACGGCACAAACCCGCCGTGATGGGCGATGCCGTTGGCAATGGCGGTCATGCCGAACTCGCGCACGCCGTAGTGGATATAGTTCCCGGCGATGTCCTCTTTGAGCGATTTTGAGCCGGACCAGATCGTCAGGTTGCTTGGCGCCAGGTCGGCCGAGCCGCCGAGCAGTTCGGGCAGAATAGGGCCGATTGCGTTCAGGGTATTTTGCGACGCCTTACGGGTGGCGATCTTCGCCGGGTTGGACTGCAGGTTTTCAATCAGCGCCTGGGTTTTATCGTCCCAGTCTTCCGGCAGACCGCCGCTCATGCGCCGTGAAAACTCGGCGGCGAGATCAGGATGCGCCTTTTTGTAGGCGGCAAACTTATCGTTCCAGGCGTGCTGGGCTTTCTCACCGTCTTCACGGGCATCCCAGGCTCTGTAGATCTCTTTCGGGATCTCAAACGGCGGGTATTTCCAGCCCAGCTTCTGCCGGGTCAGCGCCACTTCCTCGTCACCCAGCGCCGCGCCGTGCGCCTCTTCTTTGCCCGCCTTGTTCGGCGAGCCGAAGCCGATCACCGTGCGGCAGATAATCAGGGACGGTTTGTCCTTCACGCTCTGCGCTTCCTGAATTGCTTTTTTCACCGCCTCAGGGTCGTGACCGTCGATCTCATGCACCACGTGCCAGTGGTAGGCTTCGAAGCGTTTTGCCGTGTCGTCGGTAAACCAGCCTTCGGTCTCCCCGTCAATGGAGATGCCGTTGTGATCGTAGAAGCCGATCAGCTTGCCGAGCCCCAGCGTGCCCGCCAGGGAGCAGACCTCGTGCGAGATCCCCTCCATCAGGCAGCCGTCGCCCATAAACACGTAGGTGTAATGGTCGACAATCTCGTGGTCCGGCTGGTTAAACTGCGCCGCCAGCGTGCGTTCGGCAATCGCCAGTCCAACCGCATTGGCCAGCCCCTGACCGAGCGGCCCGGTGGTGGTTTCCACCCCTGGCGTATAGCCAATCTCCGGGTGACCCGGCGTTTTGGAGTGCAGCTGGCGGAAGTTTTTCAGCTCCTCGAGCGGCAGATCGTAGCCGGAAAGGTGCAGCAGGCTGTAGAGCAGCATTGAGGCGTGACCGTTGGAAAGAATAAAGCGGTCGCGATCGTACCAGGTGGGGTCATTGGGGTTGTGCTTCAGAAAGTCGTTCCACAGCACTTCGGCAATATCAGCCATGCCCATTGGCGCGCCGGGGTGGCCGGAATTGGCTTTCTGCACGGCATCCATGCTGAGGGCGCGAATGGCATTGGCTAGCTCTTTACGGGACATAGTTCACTCCGTGGCAAGGTTAAAGTTTGGCGGCGAGAAGGTCTTCAAGTTTGCGCTGGTCGACGGCGAACAGGCGGATACCTTCCGCCAGTTTTTCCACGGCCATGGCGTCCTGATTGTGCTCCCAGCGGAACTCCGCCTCGGTCATGGCTTTCGGTTTTGGCAGAACGGTGGAGGTCGGCACCAGCTTGCGGATCACCGTTTCTTCTTTGTCCTGTAGCTCCTGGAGCAGGTTAGGGGAGATGGTCAGGCGGTCGCAGCCCGCCAGGGCGAGGATCTGCTCGGTACGGCGGAAGCTGGCCCCCATCACGATGGTTTCGTAGCGGTGCTGTTTGTAATAGTCGTAGATATTACGGACCGATTTCACGCCCGGATCCTCATCCACTACGTACGGATCCATCGGCTGTTTCGCCTGGTACCAGTCGTAGATGCGCCCGACAAACGGCGAGACGAGGAACACGCCCGCTTCAGCGCAGGCGCGCGCCTGGGCAAACGAGAACAGCAGCGTCAGGTTGCAGTGGATGCCCTCTTTTTCCAGTACCTCTGCCGCACGGATGCCTTCCCAGGTGGAGGCGAGCTTAATCAGGATGCGTGATTTATCGATCCCCTGCTCCTGGTAGAGTTCCACCAGACGACGCGCCTTATTAATGCTCTTTTCTGTATCGAACGAGAGGCGCGCGTCGACTTCGGTTGAGACGCGTCCCGGGATGCTTTTAAGAATTTCCGCACCAAAATTAACCGCCAGCTTGTCGCTGGCTTCGGCGACCTGCTGCTCCTGCGTTTTCCCGCGCTGTTTACCGTAGGCAATGGCGTCATCAATCAGATGACTAAAATGGGCAAGCCCTGCCGCTTTGAGCAGCAGCGAAGGGTTAGTGGTCGCATCCTCCGGCTGATAGTGGCGAATCGACTCGATATCGCCGCTGTCTGCAACCACGGTGGTGAATTTTTTGATGCCGTCTAGCTGGTTCATAAAAGATTACTCCTTGGAAATAAAAGAGTTAGATGAGTGCGTTAGTTCACACTTCTGGAAAAATCATGATGGACTTAACAAAAAAGCATAGCAGACGGGGGAGGCATTGCTTTTGAGACGGGTAACATGGCTGTTATAAATTGATAACAATTTTTAATGTGTGATGGTGAGAGTTTGGCAGCCTTCAAAGTTTAGGAGGCGGCCTGAGGCGATACTAGGCGGCACACCAGGGTGTGCATCAGGATCGCTTACGTCACCCTTTTGACCGATACGTGAAAGGAAAAATAAGATGGATGAGCAGTTGAAACAGAGTGCCCTCGATTTTCACGAGTTTCCTGTCCCGGGGAAAATCCAGGTCTCCCCAACCAAGCCGCTGGCAACCCAGCGCGATCTGGCGCTGGCCTATTCGCCGGGCGTCGCTGCGCCGTGTCTGGAAATCGAAAAAGACCCGCTGGCGGCCTACAAATACACCGCGCGTGGCAACCTCGTCGCCGTGATCTCTAACGGCACGGCGGTGCTGGGGCTGGGCAATATCGGCGCGCTGGCCGGCAAGCCGGTGATGGAAGGGAAGGGGGTACTGTTCAAGAAATTCGCCGGTATCGACGTGTTCGATATCGAGGTGGATGAACTCGATCCTGACAAATTCATCAACGTGGTGGCCGCGCTGGAGCCGACCTTCGGCGGGATTAACCTGGAAGACATCAAAGCGCCGGAATGTTTCTATATCGAGCAGAAGCTGCGCGAGCGTATGAACATTCCCGTGTTCCATGATGACCAGCACGGAACCGCAATTATCAGCACCGCCGCGATTCTGAACGGCCTGCGCGTGGTAGAGAAAAATCTCTCCGACGTGCGCATGGTGGTGTCTGGCGCAGGTGCGGCGGCCATCGCCTGTATGAACCTGCTGGTGGCGCTGGGTATGCAGAAACACAACATTGTGGTCTGCGACTCCAAAGGCGTTATCTATAAAGACCGCGAGCCGAACATGGCGGAAACCAAAGCGGCGTATGCGGTGGACGACGACGGTAAACGCACCCTGGACGACGTGATAGACGGCGCGGATATCTTCCTCGGCTGCTCGGGTCCGAAAGTGCTGACCCAGGAGATGGTGAAGAAGATGGCGCGCGCGCCGATGATCCTGGCCCTGGCGAACCCTGAGCCGGAAATCCTGCCGCCGCTGGCGAAAGCGGTGCGTGAAGACGCCATTATCTGTACCGGTCGCTCTGACTACCCGAACCAGGTCAACAACGTGCTCTGCTTCCCGTTCATCTTCCGCGGCGCGCTGGACGTTGGCGCAACGGCGATCAACGAAGAGATGAAGCTGGCGGCGGTGCACGCGATTGCGGAGCTGGCCCACGCCGAGCAGAGCGAAGTGGTCGCGTCTGCGTACGGCGATCAGGATCTGAGCTTCGGACCGGACTACATCATTCCAAAACCGTTCGACCCGCGTCTGATTGTTAAAATTGCCCCAGCGGTGGCCAAAGCGGCGATGGACTCCGGCGTGGCGACGCGTCCGATTCACGATTTCGACGCTTACGTCGATAAGCTCACCGAGTTTGTCTATAAAACCAACCTGTTCATGAAGCCGATCTTCTCCCAGGCGCGCGCCGACGCGAAGCGCGTCGTGCTGGCGGAAGGGGAAGAGGCGCGCGTGCTGCACGCCACCCAGGAGCTGATCACCTTAGGCCTGGCGAAACCGATCCTGATTGGTCGTCCGAGCGTGATTGAAATGCGTATCCAGAAGCTGGGCCTGCAGATCAAGCCGGGCGTCGACTTCGAGATCGTTAACAACGAATCCGATCCGCGCTTCAAAGAGTACTGGAGCGAATACTACGCGATCATGAAGCGCCGGGGGATCACCCAGGAGCAGGCGCAGAAAGCCGTCATCAGCAACACCACGGTGATCGGCGCGATCATGGTCCATCGCGGCGAAGCGGATGCGCTGATCTGCGGCACCATCGGCGATTACCACGAGCACTTTAGCGTGGTGCAGGAGATCTTCGGCTATCGCGACGGCGTTCATACCGCCGGGGCGATGAACGCGCTGCTGCTGCCGAGCGGCAACACCTTTATTGCTGACACCTACGTTAACGACGATCCGACCCCGGACGAGCTGGCGGAGATCACCGTGATGGCCGCCGAGACCGTGCGTCGCTTTGGTATTGAGCCGAAGGTGGCGCTGCTGTCGCACTCTAACTTTGGTTCGTCTAAATCCGCGGCGGCCTGCAAAATGCGTCAGACGCTGGAGCTGGTGCGCAAGCGTGCGCCGGAGCTGATGATTGACGGGGAAATGCACGGCGATGCCGCGCTGGTGGAGAGCATCCGTAACGAACGTATGCCGGACAGCCCGCTGAAGGGATCGGCCAACATACTGATTATGCCGAACGTGGAAGCGGCGCGTATCAGCTATAACCTGCTGCGCGTCTCCAGCTCTGAAGGGGTGACCGTAGGACCGGTACTGATGGGCGTGGCGAAACCGGTGCATGTGTTAACGCCGATTGCCTCCGTGCGTCGTATCGTTAACATGGTGGCGCTGGCGGTGGTTGAGGCGCAGACGCAGCCGCTGTAAGCGCGTGGTGTCGGGTGGCGCGTTCGCTTACCCGACCTACAGGTTGAGTAGGCCGGATAAGCGTAGCGCCATCCGGCAGTTACACCCAGTCCCGAACCTGAATAAACTCACGCAAGGCAGCCTCCGGGCTGCCTTCTTTTGGTTCGTAGCAGTATTCCCATCGCACCAGCGGCGGCATCGACATCAGAATCGACTCCGTGCGCCCGCCGGTCTGCAGGCCGAACAGCGTTCCGCGATCCCACACCAGGTTGAACTCCACGTAGCGCCCGCGACGATAGAGCTGGAACTCGCGTTCGCGCACGCCGTAGTCGGTATTTTTACGGCGCTCGACAATCGGCAGATAGGCGTCGGTATAGCCTTCACCCACCGCGCGCATAAAGCTGAACGCGGTATCAAAATCAGGGGTGTTGAGATCGTCAAAGAACAGCCCGCCGATGCCGCGCTGCTCGTCGCGGTGCTTCAGGTAAAAGTAGTCATCGCACCACTTTTTGAATTTGGGGTAGACGTCTTCACCAAACGGCAGACAAAGGTCCCGCGCGGTGGTGTGCCAGTGTACGGCGTCCTCTTCGAAGCCGTAGTAGGGCGTCATGTCGAAACCGCCGCCAAACCACCAGACCGGATCGGCCCCCGGTTTTTCCGCAATGAAAAAGCGGACGTTGGCGTGGCTGGTCGGCACAAACGGGTTGTGCGGATGCACCACCAGCGAGACGCCCATCGCCTCGAAGCTGCGGCCCGCCAGTTCAGGACGATGCGCCGTCGCAGACGCGGGCATGGCGTCGCCGTGTACGTGGGAAAAATTCACGCCCGCCTGTTCGAAGATGCCGCCGTTTCGCAGCACGCGGCTGCGCCCGCCGCCCCCGGCCTCGCGCTGCCAGTTATCTTCCTGAAATTCACCGCCGTCTGCGGCGGCCAGTTTCTGGCAGATCTCATCCTGCAGCTGCAGCAGGAAGGTTTTTACCAGTTGAGCATCGGGTTTCATCAACGTTTCCTGGAGTGCGCTTTTTGGTTATCGAACCAGTTGAAGTAGCTGATAATGCCGGAGGCGATGGCGTTGGCGATCTTCTGACGAAACGCCGTGGTGCCGAGGAGTCGCTCTTCTTCCGGGTTGGTAATAAAGGAGGTTTCCACCAGCACGGACGGGATGGACGGTGATTTCAGCACCACAAACGCCGCCTGCTCGGTGCCTTTGCTGTGCAGACGATGCACCGGCTTAATCTTCTTCAGAATATGCGAGCCGAGCGTCAGGCTGTTTTTGATCGTATCCGTCTGCACGAGGTCGAACAGCACCTGCTGTAGCAGATGATCTTTGTCGGTGGCTTTCTTCCCGGCGACTTCATCCGCCCGGTTTTCGCGGTCGGAGAGGTATTTTGCCATGGCGCTACTGGCGCCACGGTTGGAAAGCGCAAACACCGAGGCGCCCGCCGCAGAAGGGTTGGTAAAGCCGTCGGCGTGGATCGACATAAACAGATCCGCTCCGTGCTGGTGGGCGATCTCTACGCGGTCATACAGCGGAATAAAGGTATCGCCAGAGCGCGTCAGACGGGCGTCAATGCCGTTACTGCGTAAAATTGCGCGCACATTTTTTGCAATTGCCAGCACGACGTGTTTTTCTTTCGACCCGTTTTTGCCGATGGCGCCGGTATCAATACCGCCGTGTCCCGGGTCGAGCATCACCAGACGCTTCGCGCCCGGCTTTTTGGTTTTCGGTTTGCTGTGTCCGTTACTGGTTTTGAGCGTGCTCTCGTCTTTCGCCTGAGCCTGCTTTGCGATGCCCGTTAACGTTAAGGCCGCCAGCCCCGCTTTGAGAACCTGACGACGCGATGTGAGTGCTTTTAATGGTTTGAATGTGCTCATGCGGCCTGAATACTAAAAAAAGGGGTCCTGGTGTTATATCGTATCGTGTTTCCCGTTACGACAGTCCATATTGAGAATTGTTTTACTTTTCATTTCAATACGTGACAAAGTGACATTATGCCAAATTTTGGCGAGATTTTCCCCGGTTATTGGCTAAAGGCGTGGTTCACGCCATAATCACTGTTTTTAAACCTGAAAAGGCGGTTAATACCATGGAGATACGCGTTTTTCGCCAGGAAGATTTCGAAGAGGTGATCACCCTTTGGGAGCGCTGCGATCTGCTGCGTCCGTGGAACGATCCGGAAATGGATATCGAACGTAAGGTGAATCACGACGTCAGCCTGTTTCTGGTCGCGGAAGTCAATGGCGAGGTTGTGGGGACGGTAATGGGCGGTTATGACGGCCACCGCGGCTCGGCCTATTATCTGGGCGTCCACCCGGAATACCGTGCCCGCGGCATCGCCAATGCGCTGCTTAATCGTCTCGAGAAGAAGCTTATCGCCCGCGGCTGCCCGAAAATCCAGATCATGGTGCGGGAAGATAACGACGTGGTGCTGGGCATGTATGAGCGTCTGGGCTATGAACACGCTGACGTGCTGACTCTGGGCAAGCGTTTGATTGAAGATGAAGAGTACTGAGATCCATCCGGCTGACTATGACGCGCAGGGCCGCGTCAGGCTGCCCTTTTTATTCTGGTGCGTTCTGCTGCTGCAGGCCCGGACCTGGGTGCTGTTTGTGATGGCCGGGGCGTCGCGCGGGCAGGGCGACACGCTGCTGAATCTTTTCTATCCCGATCACGATGCCTTCTGGCTCGGCTTGCTGCCGGGCGTACCGGCGGTGATCGCTTTTTTATGCAGCGGACGACGGCAGGCGATCCCCCGTTTTTGGCGCGCGCTTCGCTGGCTGCTGATCCTCGCCCAGGTTGCGCTGCTCTTCTGGCAGCCGGTACTCTGGTGGTACGGTGAACCGCTGACGGGCACCGGCGTTGCGCTGGTGGTTGCCGATATTGTGGCGCTGCTGTGGCTGCTGACCAACCCGCGTCTTCGCGCCTGTTTTGCGCATCAGGATGATTAATCCGGCACTTTTTGCCGATGTCGCACTCCAACAAGCGTTGATTTAACAAGAAAGGACGTTTCAATGAAATCGCTGCGTTTACTTTTATGCGCTCTTCCGCTGGCATTGACCGGCTGTTCGACGCTCTCCTCCATTAACTGGTCCGCCGCGTATCCGTGGAACTGGTTTGGCTCATCAACGGAAGTGACCGAGCAGGGCGTGGGGAAAATTACCGCCGCGACGGCGCTGGATCAGAATGCTATTCAGGATGCGCTCAGCAGCGATTACCGCCTGCGCAGCGGCATGAAAACGGAGAATGGCAATATTGTTCGCTATTACGAAGCGCTGAAGGGCGACAAGCTGGCGCTGGTGATCAACGGTGACAAAGGCACGGTAAACCGAATTGCCGTGATGGATGAAGATATTCCGACGGCGAGCGGTGTGAAGGTGGGTACGCCGTTTAGCGAACTTTATAAGCAGGCCTTTGGCAACTGCACCAGCTTGCCGTCTGACGACAAGGTCGCGGTGGAATGTAAGGCTGAAGGCAGCCAGCACATCAGCTATGTTTTCACCGGAACATGGAGCGGACCGGAGGGACTGATGCCGTCTGACGACACGCTCAAGAGCTGGAAAGTGAGCAAAATACTCTGGAAGCAGTAATTTGCGCCTGAACAATCCGCCTCGCTGAAATCCGGGTATAATACCCGCCATCAATGCCACGCTGACGTGGCATCTTTATTTCAGGAGGAGCGATGTCTCAGGTTCAGAGTGGCATTTTGCCAGAACATTGCCGCGCGGCGATTTGGATTGAAGCCAATGTTAAAGGGGACGTGGATGCCCTGCGTGCGGCCAGTAAAGCGTTTGTTGATAAGCTGGCCACCTTCCAGGCCAAATTCCCGGAAGCCCACCTCGGCGCCGTTGTTGCCTTTGGCAATAACGTCTGGCGTCAGCTGAGCGGCGGCGAAGGGGCGGAAGAGCTGAAAGACTTCATCCCTTACGGCAAAGGACTGGCGCCGGCGACCCAATACGACGTGCTGATCCACATTCTCTCCCTGCGTCACGACGTGAACTTTTCCGTTGCCCAGGCGGCGGTAGCGGCCTTTGGCGACAGCATTGAGGTGCAGGAAGAGGTTCACGGCTTCCGCTGGGTGGAAGAGCGCGATCTGAGCGGCTTCGTCGACGGGACGGAAAACCCGGCGGGCGAAGAGACGCGTCGTGACGTGGCGGTGATTAAAGACGGCGTGGACGCGGGCGGCAGCTACGTGTTCGTTCAGCGCTGGGAGCACAACCTCAAGCAGCTTAACCGCATGAGCGTGCACGACCAGGAGATGATGATTGGTCGTACTAAAGAAGCCAACGAAGAGATCGACGGCGATGACCGTCCCGTTACCTCTCACCTGACCCGCGTTGACCTCAAAGAAGACGGCAAAGGGCTGAAGATTGTTCGCCAGAGCCTGCCGTACGGTACCGCCAGCGGCACGCACGGCCTTTACTTCTGCGCCTACTGCGCGCGCCTGTATAACATTGAGCAGCAGCTGCTGAGCATGTTTGGCGATACCGACGGCAAGCGCGACGCCATGCTGCGCTTCACCAAACCGGTGACCGGCGGTTACTACTTTGCGCCGTCCGTTGAGCGTCTGCTGGCGCTGTAAAACTGCTCTCCATACGTAGGCCGGGTAAGCGTTAGCGCCACCCGGCAATTTCTCCCGTCCCCTTATTCCCTTTTCTGCTTCTAAATCACCAAACGGTATATAAAACCGTTACTCCTTTCATCCCCGTTATAAATATTATGACTATAAGATAGTCATCACATTTATAAGGGTGCGCAATGGCCGTTACTGTACTGAAAAAAGGAACTCTGGCGCTGGCAGGTTTACTGCTGGTGGCGCAGGCGCAGGCGACTGAACTGTTAAACAGTTCGTATGACGTCTCCCGCGAGCTGTTTGCCGCCCTTAATCCACCGTTCGAACAGCAGTGGGCGAAAGACAATAACGGCGACAAGCTGACCATCAAGCAGTCCCACGCCGGGTCGTCCAAGCAGGCGCTGGCGATTTTGCAGGGCCTGAAAGCGGATGTGGTGACCTACAACCAGGTGACTGACGTGCAGATCCTGCACGACAAAGGCAAGCTGCTTCCGGCCGACTGGCAGAGCCGTCTGCCGAACAACAGCTCGCCGTTCTATTCCACCATGGGCTTCCTGGTGCGTAAGGGCAACCCGAAGAATATCCACGACTGGAACGACCTGGTGCGTTCCGACGTGAAGCTGATTTTCCCGAACCCGAAAACCTCCGGCAACGCGCGTTATACCTATTTAGCGGCGTGGGGCGCGGCGGACAAGGCTGACGGTAACGATAAAGCCAAAACCGAGCAGTTCATGACCCAGTTCCTGAAAAACGTCGAAGTGTTTGATACCGGCGGCCGCGGGGCGACCACGACCTTCGCAGAACGCGGTCTCGGCGATGTGCTGATCAGCTTTGAATCGGAAGTGAATAACATCCGCAAACAGTATGAAGCGCAGGGCTTCGAGGTCGTTATCCCGAAAACCAATATCCTGGCCGAGTTCCCGGTGGCGTGGGTGGATAAAAACGTGCAGGCAAACGGCACCGAGAAAGCGGCAAAAGCCTATCTCAACTACCTGTACAGCCCGCAGGCGCAGACCATCATTACCGATTACTACTACCGCGTGAATAACCCGGACGTGATGAACAAACTGAAAGACAAATTCCCGCAGACCGCGCTGTTCCGCGTGGAAGATCATTTTGGCTCCTGGCCTGATGTGATGAAAACGCATTTTGCCAGCGGCGGTGAGTTAGACAAATTGCTGGCGGCGGGGCATAAGTAATGTTTGCAGTCTCGACAAAACGCGTGCTGCCGGGCTTTACCTTAAGCCTCGGAACCAGCCTGCTGTTCGTCTGCCTGATCCTGCTGTTGCCGCTCAGCGCGCTGGTGATGCAGCTTGCTCAGATGAGCTGGGCGCAGTACTGGGACGTGGTCACCAACCCGCAGGTGGTGGCGGCCTATAAGGTGACGCTGCTGTCGGCGTTTGTCGCCTCCGTTTTTAACGGCGTGTTTGGCCTGCTGATGGCGTGGATCTTAACCCGCTATCGCTTCCCGGGCCGCACGCTGCTTGACGCCCTGATGGATCTGCCGTTTGCGCTGCCGACGGCGGTGGCGGGCTTAACCCTCGCGTCGCTCTTCTCCGTGAACGGGCTGTACGGCGAGTGGCTGGCGAAATTTGACATCAAAGTGACCTACACCTGGCTCGGGATCGCGGTGGCGATGGCCTTTACCAGCATCCCGTTTGTGGTGCGTACCGTGCAGCCGGTGCTGGAAGAGTTGGGTCCGGAATACGAAGAAGCGGCGGAAACGCTGGGCGCCACGCGCTGGCAGAGCTTCCGTAAGGTAGTTCTGCCGGAGCTGTCTCCGGCGCTGATGGCGGGTGTCGCGCTGTCGTTTACCCGCAGCCTTGGTGAGTTCGGCGCGGTGATTTTTATCGCCGGAAACATCGCCTGGAAAACAGAAGTCACCTCGCTGATGATTTTCATCCGTTTGCAGGAGTTTGATTATCCGGCGGCGAGCGCTATTGCCTCGGTGATCCTGGCGGCCTCGCTGCTGCTGCTGTACTCGATTAACACTCTGCAAAGTCGCTTTGGTCGACGTGTGGTAGGTCACTGATGGCGGAAGTTACGCAATTGAAGCGATACGATGCACCCCGCATCAACTGGGGTAAATGGTTTCTGATTGGGGCGGGCGTGCTGGTTTCCGCCCTCATTCTCGTCGTGCCGACGGTTTATATCTTCGTTCAGGCGTTCAGCAAGGGCCTGATGCCCGCGCTGGAAAACCTGGCGAACCCGGATATGCTGCATGCCATCTGGCTGACCGTGCTGATTGCGTTGATCACCGTGCCGGTGAACCTCGTGTTCGGTACCCTGTTGGCCTGGCTGGTGACCCGCTTCAACTTCCCGGGACGTCAGCTGCTGCTAACCCTGCTGGACATTCCTTTCGCCGTCTCGCCGGTTGTGGCGGGTCTGGTGTACCTGCTCTTTTACGGCTCCAACGGCCCATTGGGCGGCTGGCTGGACGAGCATAACCTGCAGATCATGTTCGCCTGGCCGGGCATGGTGCTGGTCACCATCTTCGTAACCTGTCCGTTTGTGGTGCGTGAGCTGGTGCCGGTGATGTTGAGCCAGGGCAGCAACGAAGACGAAGCGTCGGTGCTGCTGGGCGCATCAGGCTGGCAGATGTTCCGTCGCGTGACGCTGCCGAATATCCGCTGGGCGTTGCTTTACGGCGTGGTGCTGACCAACGCCCGCGCGATTGGTGAGTTCGGTGCCGTTTCCGTCGTCTCCGGCTCTATCCGGGGTGAAACCCTGTCGCTGCCGCTACAGATTGAGCTGCTGCAGCAGGACTACAACACCATCGGCTCGTTTACTGCCGCAGCGTTGCTGACGCTGATGGCCATTTTGACCCTGTTTTTGAAGAGTGTGGTGCAGTGGCGTTTAGAAAATCAGGAAAAACGTCAGCATCAGGAGGGAAATCATGAGCATTGAGATTGCCAATATTAAGAAGTCTTTTGGTCGCACCCAGGTGCTGAATGATATCTCGCTGGATATCCCTTCCGGACAAATGGTGGCGCTGCTGGGGCCGTCTGGCTCGGGTAAAACCACGCTGCTGCGTATTATCGCCGGGCTTGAGCATCAGACCAGCGGGCACATCCGCTTCCAGGGCACCGACGTGAGCCGCCTGCATGCCCGCGATCGTAAAGTAGGTTTTGTGTTCCAGCATTACGCGCTGTTCCGCCATATGACCGTGTTCGACAACATCGCGTTTGGCCTGACCGTGCTGCCGCGTCGCGAGCGTCCGGATGCGGCAACCATTAAGGCGAAAGTGACCAAACTGCTGGAGATGGTCCAGCTGGCTCATCTGGCGGACCGTTTTCCAGCCCAGCTGTCCGGCGGGCAGAAGCAGCGCGTGGCGCTGGCGCGCGCGCTGGCCGTTGAGCCGCAAATTCTGCTGCTGGATGAACCCTTCGGCGCGCTGGATGCGCAGGTGCGTAAAGAGCTGCGCCGCTGGCTGCGCCAGCTGCATGAAGAGCTGAAGTTCACCAGCGTCTTCGTGACCCACGATCAGGAAGAGGCGATGGAAGTCGCGGATCGCGTGGTGGTCATGAGCCAGGGCAACATTGAGCAGGTTGACGAGCCGGAGCAGCTCTGGCGCGAACCGGCGACCCGCTTCGTGCTGGAGTTTATGGGCGAGGTAAACCGTCTTCAGGGCACTATTCGCGGTGGACAGTTCCACGTTGGCGCGCACCGCTGGCCGCTGGGCTATACCTCCGCGCATCAGGGGCCGGTCGATCTGTTCCTGCGTCCGTGGGAAGTGGACGTGAGCCGCCGAACCAGCCTGGATTCACCGCTGCCGGTGCAGGTGCTGGAAGCTAGCCCTAAAGGTCACTACACCCAAATGGTGGTACAGCCGCTGGGCTGGTATACCGAGCCGCTGACCGTGGTCATGCGCGACGACGTGCCGCCGCACCGGGGCGAGCGCCTGTTTGTCGGGCTGCAGCACGCCCGCATTTATCACGGGAAGGAGCGCATCGAGACGCGCGAGGATATTGCTCTGGCGGAGTCAGCCTGATAGGTTATTAGGATGTTTATCGCCCGGTGGCGCTGCGCTGACCGGGCCTACAGTTATCACTGCGTCTTGTAGGCCGGGTAAGCGAAGCGCCACCCGGCTTTTTTATTGAGTAAAAATCGTGAATACACTCGAACACACCATCGGCAACACTCCTCTGGTCAAGCTTCAGCGCATGGGGCCAGACAACGGCAGTGAAATCTGGGTCAAACTCGAAGGCAATAACCCGGCGGGGTCGGTGAAAGACCGCGCGGCGCTGTCGATGATTGTCCAGGCCGAAAAACGTGGAGAAATTAAGCCTGGCGACGTGCTGATTGAGGCCACCAGCGGCAACACCGGTATTGCCCTGGCAATGATCGCCGCGCTGAAAGGCTACCGCATGAAGCTGCTGATGCCGGACAACATGAGCCAGGAGCGCCGCGCCGCGATGCGTGCCTACGGGGCCGAGCTGATTCTGGTGACCAAAGAGCAGGGAATGGAAGGCGCGCGCGACCTGGCGTTAGAAATGGCCGAGCGCGGCGAAGGTAAGCTCCTCGATCAGTTCAACAACCCGGATAACCCTTACGCGCACTACACCACCACCGGCCCGGAAATCTGGCAGCAAACCGACGGGCGTATCACCCATTTTGTCTCCAGCATGGGCACTACCGGCACCATTACCGGGGTATCGCGTTTTCTGCGCGAGCAGGAAAAAGCCGTCACTATCGTTGGTCTGCAGCCGGAAGAGGGGAGCAGTATTCCCGGCATTCGCCGCTGGCCTGCGGAGTATATGCCCGGCATCTTTAATGCGCAGCTTGTGGACCAGGTGCTGGATCTTCACCAGCGCGAGGCGGAAAATACCATGCGTGAGCTGGCCGTGCGCGAAGGTATCTTCTGCGGCGTCAGCTCGGGCGGCGCGGTAGCGGGAGCGATTCGGGTGGCGCAGGCAAACCCGGGGGCGGTGGTGGTGGCGATTATTTGCGATCGCGGCGATCGCTATCTTTCTACCGGCGTCTTTGGTGAAGAGAGTTATTCGCAGGGGGCGGGGATTTAAGCGTCATGGAGATGATTCTATTCCGGGATAATACCCGGGCGCAGCAAACCGACATTGTCGCCGTGCAGTCGCAGGTGGTTTACGGCAGCGTGGGGAACAGCATTGCGGTTCCGAATATTCGTACCCACAGGCTGAACGTTACCGCCGTGCCGACGGTACTGTTTAGCAACACGCCGCACTACGACACGTTTTATGGTGGAGTGATCCCCGACGAGTGGTTCAGCGGCTACCTTAAGGCGCTGGAAGAGCGCGAGATCCTGCGCGAGCTTAAGGCGGTCACCACCGGCTATATGGGCAGTGCCAGCCAGATCGTTCTGCTGGCTCAGTGGCTGAAGGCGGTCAAAGCGCAGCATCCTGACCTGCTGGTGCTGGTCGACCCGGTTATCGGCGATATCGACAGCGGAATGTACGTGAAGCCCGAGATCCCGCAAGCGTATCGGGAGCACCTGCTGCCGCTGGCGCAGGGGATCACGCCAAACGTTTATGAGCTGGAAGTGTTAAGCGGCAAACCGTGCCGCACGCCGGAAAGCGCCATCGCGGCGGCGCAGGGACTGCTCTCCGACAGCCTGAAATGGGTGGCAATCACCAGCGCGCCGGTTGCCGATGACCCGGAAAACATCCACGTGGTGCTGGTGACGAATGAGGGCGTGACCGTCAGCGCGCATCCGCGCGTTGAAACCGATCTGAAAGGGACGGGCGATCTGTTCTGTTCAGAGCTGGTGAGCGGAATTGTAGAGGGGAAAACCGTTGCCGATGCTATTCGCATGGCCGGCGATCGAGTGACTGACGTGATGCTGTATACGCAGTCGAAAGGGTACGACGAGCTTATCCTCCCCGCATAAACAAAAATGGCGCCCGAAGGCGCCATTTTTCTGTGCGGCAAGAATTACTTCTTGATGCGGATAACCGGGGTTTCACCCACGGTGACGCTGCCAGACAGTTTGATCAGTTCTTTGATTTCGTCCATGTTGGAGATAACAACCGGCGTCAGGGTAGACTTGGCTTTTTCTTCCAGCAGTGGCAGATCGAATTCAATCACCGGGTCGCCAACTTTAACACGCTGGCCTTCTTCCGCGATACGTTTGAAGCCTTCGCCTTTCAGTTCAACGGTGTCGATACCGAAGTGAACGAACAGTTCGATACCGCTATCAGATTCGATAGAGAACGCATGGTTGGTTTCAAAAATTTTACCGATGGTGCCGTCAACTGGAGCAACCATTTTGTTGCCAGTTGGTTTGATAGCAATGCCATCACCAACGATTTTCTCAGCAAACACTACATCCGGCACGTCTTCGATGTTGACGATCTCGCCGGAGAGCGGAGCAACAATCTCAATAGTTCCGGAGTCTTTTTTATCATCAGAAACCA
Organism: Enterobacter sp. KB-221C9; assembly: GCF_041320715.1. Taxonomy (NCBI): domain Bacteria; kingdom Pseudomonadati; phylum Pseudomonadota; class Gammaproteobacteria; order Enterobacterales; family Enterobacteriaceae; genus Enterobacter; species Enterobacter sp. KB-221C9. The sequence continues at coordinate 49,403 of NZ_JBGIWG010000018.1, read as the reverse complement.
GAGATTTCAGTTTATCGAACAAACCCATGATCTTCTCCTAAGCAGTAAATTGGGCCGCATCTCGTGGATTAGCAGATTGTTTTTTCTTCAATGAACTTGTTAACCAGCGTCATTAACTCGTCCGTTGTCGGTTGAGCAAGAGCCTGCTCTGCTAATACCTTCGCATCTTCGAAGTTCGTGTTACGGATAATCTTCTTAATGCGCGGGATGGAAATGGCGCTCATAGAGAATTCGTCCAGACCCATACCCAGCAACAGAAGTGTAGCACGTTCGTCGCCTGCAAGCTCACCACACATGCCAGTCCATTTACCTTCTGCATGAGAAGCATCAATAACTTGCTTAATCAAGTTCAGTACGGACGGTGACATTGGCTGGTAGAGATGTGAAATCATATCATTACCACGGTCAACTGCCAGGGTGTACTGCGTTAAATCATTGGTGCCGATACTAAAGAAATCAACTTCTTTGGCTAAATGACGCGCAATGGTCGCCGCCGCAGGTGTTTCCACCATCACGCCGATCTCGATTGACTCGTCAAACGCTTTACCTTCGTCGCGCAGTTCCTGTTTGTAGATTTCGATCTCTTTCTTCAGTGCACGCACTTCTTCAACAGAGATGATCATCGGGAACATGATGCGCAGTTTACCGAAAGCAGAGGCACGCAGGATTGCGCGAACCTGGTCACGCAGGATCTCTTTACGATCCATCGCGATACGGATTGCACGCCAGCCCAGGAACGGGTTCTCTTCTTTCGGGAAGTTCATGTACGGCAGCTCTTTGTCGCCACCGATGTCCATGGTACGGACGATAACCGCCTGAGAGCCACACGCTTCAGCCACGGCTTTATAAGCAGCAAACTGCTCTTCTTCCGTTGGCAGCGCGTCGCGGTCCATGAACAGGAATTCTGTACGATAGAGACCTACGCCTTCCGCACCGTTGCGCTCAGCGCCATCAACGTCGCGAACGGTACCGATGTTTGCGCACACTTCTACCTGATGGCCGTCCAGGGTGATGGCCGGCAGGTCTTTCAGCTTAGCGAGTTCCGCTTTTTCAGTCGCAACCTGCTCCTGAACCGCGCGCAGTTTATCGATCTCTTCATTGGTTGGGTTGACGTAAACCAGATTGTTTACGGCATCCAGAATCAGATAGTCGCCGTTTTTCACCTGAGAGGTGACGCTACCGGTACCCACGATGGCAGGCAGTTCCAGAGAGCGCGCCATGATAGAGGTGTGGGAGGTACGGCCGCCCGCGTCGGTGATGAAACCGAGGACCTTTTTCAGGTTCAGCTGTGCGGTTTCAGACGGGGTGAGGTCAGCGGCAACCAGGATCACTTCATCCTGAATCGCGCTCAGGTCGATGATGGCCAGGCCCAGGATGTTGCGCAGCAGGCGCTTACCGATGTCACGTACGTCAGCCGCACGCTCTTTCAGGTATTCATCATCCAGTTCTTCCAGGGCAGTTGCCTGACCTTCGATAACTTCATGCGCAGCCGCGTCGGCCGTCATGCCTTTATCTTTAATCAGGGCTATGATTTCCTGCTCCAGCTCCTCATCTTCGAGCAGCATGATGTGCCCTTCGAAGATGGCTTCTTTTTCTTCACCGAAAGTTTCGCCAGCTTTAGTTTTGATTGCTTCCAGTTGCGCAGATGCCTTGGCACGACCGCTCAGAAAACGTTCAACTTCCTGATCAACCTTGTCGGCAGAAATTTTTTTCCGGTCGATGACGATCTCGTCTTCTTTCAGCAGCAGTGCTTTGCCGAAAGCGATACCCGGGGATGCTAAAATGCCTGAAATCATAACCCTACCTTACTTGTGACTGATATTTAAAAGAACCCGGAAACTTACTCGAGCTCAGCCATCAGTTTAACCAGATGCTCAACTGCTTTCTGCTCGTCTTCACCTTCTGCAGAGATGGTGACAACGGTGCCCTGAGTCAGGCCCAGAGTCTGCAGTTTGAACAGGCTTTTTGCGCTCGCGCTTTTGCCGTTGGAAGTCACAGTGATTTCAGAAGTGAAGCCTTTTGCTTCTTTAACAAACTGAGCAGCAGGGCGGGTGTGCAGACCGTTCGGAGCGGTAATGGTAACTTCTTGCTGGAACATTGTATTTCCCCAACTTATAGGTTTAGTGTTGTGGAACTAAAGTCTAGCCTGGCGACTGAACTTTAGCCTGTATTGTTAGCGCTGACGTTTCGATCGTCATTAAACATTATGCAGCGAAAGCAAGACTTGAACCAAATCATAAAATCGATTCAGCAAGGGTATTTCGTTCACTGATTAATTTCACGCATCAAAATAATTGCTGGTTTAAATACCAGACCCAACGGGGTGAAGCAATGCCAGGAGGGGCAAAAGTTTGAAGCAGGCCACAAAAAAGCACCTGAAAAGGTGCTTTTTTACGCGTTATTAACATGCTGGCACTACTGTTGCAGCTCTTTTTCGGTAAACAGATCGGCAAACAGTGCGGTGCTCAAGTAACGCTCACCCGAGGAAGGAAGGATAACCACAATATTCTTATTGGTAAAGGCTTCATCTTCCTGAAGTTTGAGCGCCGCCGCAACGGCCGCACCGGAAGAGATACCCGCCAGAATGCCTTCTTCATCCATCAGGCGACGCGCGGTAGAGATGGCTTCTTCGTTAGTGATGGTAACCACTTTATCGATCAGCTTCAGATCCAGGTTGCCCGGAATAAAGCCTGCGCCAATACCCTGGATTTTATGCGGGCCTGGTTTGAGCTCTTCACCCGCCAGTGCCTGGGTGATAACCGGTGAGTCAGTCGGCTCAACGGCAACGGTGATCAGGTCTTTTTTACCCTTTGTGCCTTTAATATAGCGTGACACGCCGGTCAGCGTACCGCCGGTACCCACGCCGGAGATAAAGACGTCAACCTGGCCGTCGGTATCTTCCCAGATTTCCGGACCGGTGGTCTTCTCGTGAATTTCCGGGTTAGCCGGGTTGCTGAACTGCTGCAGCAGAAGATATTTCGCCGGGTCGCTGGCTACAATCTCTTCGGCTTTCTGAATGGCACCCTTCATGCCCTTCGCGCCTTCGGTCAGCACCAGGTTCGCGCCCAGCGCTTTGAGCAATTTACGACGCTCGATGCTCATGGTTTCTGGCATGGTCAGCGTCAGCTTGTAGCCACGCGCGGCAGCCACATAGGCCAGAGCGATACCGGTGTTGCCGCTGGTCGGTTCCACCAGCTCAACGCCAGGCTTCAGTACGCCACGTTTTTCAGCATCCCAAATCATGTTTGCACCGATACGGCATTTTACGCTGAAGCTCGGGTTACGTGATTCTACCTTCGCCAGAATGCGTCCATTACCGATACGGTTCAGTCGAACCAGGGGCGTATGACCGATAGTCAGCGAGTTGTCTTCATAAATCTTACTCATGGCCTGTCCTTAACTGTATGAAATTGGGATACCGACCCAGCATACCTGCTAAGCAGGTAGGGGGAAGTAAGGAATTCGCATATCTATATACTGCAAGGAAATAATGGGGATCAGTATGGAATAAGGGGCGGCATAAGCCACCCCTGCTTTACACATTTTTGCATTATTTCCATAACGCGTGCTTAGCACGATAGCAGTCGACCCACATCGCCGTCGCGCCGCAGACGGCGACGGGCATGATGAACAGATTCAGGAAGGGAATCATGGTGAACAGGCTGGTCAGCGCGCCAAACTGCATATTGGCGACCTTCTGGCTGCGCAGGGCGGTGCGCATCGCTTTAAACGGCACCTTGTGGTTATCGAACGGATAATCGCAGTACTGAATAGCCAGCATCCAGGCGCTGAACAGGAACCACAGCACCGGTGCCACCGTCTGGCCAATGCCTGGCACAAAATAAAGGATAAGCAGCACAATCGCGCGGGGCAGGTACCAGGCAAACTTCTGCCACTCGCGCTTCATGATGCGTGGCAGGTCTTTCATGATCCCCAGCACGCCCGTATCCGGCGGCGTTGCGCCGGTAAGCCGCGCTTCCAGCTGTTCCGCCAGCAGACCGTTAAACGGTGCGGCTATCCAGTTCGCAATCGTCGAGAAAAAATACCCAAACACCAGCAGCACGGAGATCACCGCCACCGGCCAGAGCAGGTAGTTGAGCCACTGTAGCCAGTTTGGTACATAGCTCATCAGCGACGGGATCCAGCTCTCCAGCTTTGTGAACAGCCACCAGAACGCGCCGCCCATCAGAATAATGTTGATCAACAGCGGCAGAATGACGAAGCGTCGAATCCCCGGCAGGGAGACCAGTTTCCAGCCCTGAGAAAAATACCAGACGCCGCTGCGTGGGGGAGAAGAAGATGTTGAAACCATAGCCAGGCTGTACTCCTTTTTACACAACCAGTGGAATTGCCCGCCTATATTATCCACTTACGGGGCAATGACCAGTTCGGAAATGTTCGAAAAACCAGCAAAAAGCACGATTTCCTTCATCTTTATGCTGTGAATGCTCTGCACACACTTGCACTTGACGTAAACGGCAAATACTCTTAGTGAGTAAATGTTTGCCGTGGTGGCAAGGTGTTAGAACAACAGAGAATATAATGATGCAGGATTTGCGTCTGATATTAATCATTGTTGGCGCGATCGCCATAATCGCTTTACTGGTACATGGTTTCTGGACCAGCCGTAAAGAACGTTCCTCGATGTTTCGCGATCGCCCACTGAAGCGCATGAAGTCCAGTCGTGACGACGATGACAGTGAAGATGACATCGACGGCAGCGATGACGACGGCGTGGGTGAAGTTCGTGTTCATCGGGTCAATACTGCGCCCGGCGCAGGCCATGGGGAGCATGAAGCGCCTCGTCCTTCGCAGCACCAGTATCAACCGCCGTATGCTTCTGCACAGCCGCGCCAGCCAGCGCCGCAGCCTGTGGAAGAGCCGGTGCGCCAGCCGCCGCAACAGCCTGTCTATCAGCAGCCTGCCCAGCCGGTTCAACAGCAACCGGTGCAGCAGCCCGTGCAACAACAGCCCGTTCAGCCGGTACAACAGCCGCAGCAGCCTGTTCACGTACAGCCTGCGCCTCAGCCCGCTCCGGCACCGCACGTTGAGCCTGAGCCCGTTGTAGAGCCAGAGCCGGTTGTTGAAAAACCGCAGCGTAAAGAAGCGGTGATCATCATGAACGTGGCCGCGCATCACGGTAGCCATCTCAACGGTGACGTGCTGCTTAACAGTATTCAACAGGCAGGCTTCAAGTTTGGCGATATGAACATTTTCCATCGCCACCTGAGCCCTGACGGTAGCGGCCCGGCGCTGTTCAGCCTGGCCAACATGGTTAACCCTGGCACCTTTGATCCGGAAATGACCGGTGATTTCGTGACCCCGGGCGTGACTATCTTTATGCAGGTGCCGTCCTATGGCGACGAACTGCAAAACTTTAAGCTGATGCTGCAGTCCGCTCAGCACATCGCTGACGAAGTCGGCGGCGTGGTGCTCGACGATCAGCGTCGAATGATGACCCCGCAGAAGCTGCGCGAGTATCAGGACCGCATCCGCGAAGTTAAGGAAGCTAACGCGTAATCGTCGCGTTTACTTCGACTCCTCCTCAACCCCCGCCTGTCGGGGGTTTTTTCTCATTGATGGTGCGATATGGACTCAATCGAACAACAACTCACTGAACTGCGAACCACGCTTCGCCATCATGAATACCTCTATCATGTTATGGACGCGCCGGAAGTCCCGGATGCGGAATATGACCGCCTGATGCGCGAGCTGCGCGAGTTAGAGGCGCAACATCCAGAGCTCATCACACCGGATTCCCCCACCCAGCGCGTCGGCGCTGAGCCGCTGGGTGCCTTCAGCCAGGTGCGCCATGAGGTGCCGATGCTGTCGCTGGATAACGTCTTCGATGAAGAGAGCTTTCTGGCGTTTAACAAGCGCGTGCAGGATCGCCTGAAAAGCAGCGACTCCCTCACCTGGTGCTGCGAGCTCAAACTGGATGGCCTGGCGGTCAGTCTTCTCTACGAAAACGGCGTGCTGGTGCGCGCCGCGACGCGTGGCGACGGCACGACGGGCGAAGACATCACCACCAACGTGCGTACCATCCGCGCGATCCCGCTGAGACTGCAGGGTGACAACATTCCTGCGCGTCTGGAAGTGCGCGGCGAGGTGTTCCTGCCCCAGGCGGGCTTCGAGAAAATTAACGAAGAGGCGCGCCGCACCGGCGGGAAGGTGTTTGCTAACCCGCGTAATGCGGCGGCTGGCTCTCTGCGCCAGCTTGACCCGCGTATCACCGCGAAGCGACCGCTGACTTTCTTCTGCTACGGTGTGGGTATTCTTGAGGGGGGCGAGCTGCCGGATACGCACCTCGGGCGTCTGCTGCAGTTTAAAGCGTGGGGCCTGCCGGTGAGCAACCGCGTTCAGCTCTGCGACTCGCCGGAAGCGGTACTGGCGTTCTACCACAAGGTGGAAGAGGACCGTCCGACGCTCGGGTTTGATATCGATGGCGTCGTCATCAAGGTGAATTCACTGGCGCTGCAGGAACAGCTGGGCTTTGTGGCGCGCGCGCCGCGCTGGGCGGTGGCGTTTAAGTTCCCCGCTCAGGAGCAGATGACCTTCGTTCGCGACGTAGAGTTCCAGGTCGGCCGTACGGGGGCCATTACCCCGGTCGCCCGTCTGGAGCCCGTGCAGGTTGCGGGCGTGCTGGTGAGTAATGCCACGCTGCATAATGCCGATGAAATCGAACGCCTGGGCCTGCGCATTGGCGACAAAGTGGTGATTCGCCGCGCGGGCGACGTTATCCCGCAGGTGGTTAACGTCGTGGAGTCAGAACGCCCTGCCGAAACGCGCGAGATCGTCTTCCCGACCCACTGCCCGGTGTGCGGCTCTGACGTTGAGCGTGTGGAAGGTGAAGCGGTGGCGCGCTGTACGGGCGGCTTAATCTGTGGCGCGCAGCGTAAAGAGTCGCTGAAGCACTTCGTCTCCCGTCGGGCGATGGACGTTGACGGCATGGGCGATAAAATTATCGATCAGCTGGTTGAGAAAGAGTATGTCCACACGCCAGCGGATCTCTTCAGGCTGACGGCAGGCAAGCTGACCGGCCTGGATCGCATGGGGCCAAAGTCAGCCCAGAACGTGGTGAACGCGCTGGAAGCCGCGAAAGAGACCACCTTCGCCCGCTTCCTCTACGCGCTGGGCATTCGTGAAGTCGGTGAGGCGACGGCCGCAGGCCTGGCGGCGTACTTCGGTACGCTGGAGGCGTTGGAAAAGGCAAGCATCGATGAGCTGCAGAAAGTCCCGGATGTCGGCATCGTCGTCGCCACGCACGTCTTTAACTTCTTTGCCGAAGAGAGCAACCGTGAAGTCATCGGCAAGCTGCTGGAGGAGGGCATCAGGTGGCCCGTGCCGGTGGTGGTTAACGCCGAAGAGATCGACAGCCCGTTCGCCGGTAAAACGGTAGTCCTGACCGGCAGCCTGAGCCAGCTTTCACGCGACGATGCGAAAGCGCGTCTGGTGGCGCTGGGGGCCAAAGTGGCGGGCAGCGTGTCGAAGAAAACCGATCTGGTGATCGCCGGGGAAGCGGCGGGTTCGAAGCTGGCGAAAGCCCAGGAGCTCGGCATTGAGGTTATCGACGAAGCGGAAATGATGCGTCTGTTAGGAGAGTAACGTGGAGAAAGAACAGCTCGTTGAGATTGCCAATACGGAGATGCCGTTCGGTAAATACAAGGGCCGCAGGCTGATAGATTTGCCGGAGGAGTATCTGCTGTGGTTTGCCCGTAAGGATGAATTCCCGGCAGGGCGGCTGGGCGAGCTGATGGCTATCACGTTACTGATCAAAACCGAGGGGCTGACCCAGCTGGTTCAGCCCCTGAAGCGTCCTTAAGCCTTCGCGGCGCGGGTCTCTTCCTGCGCCAGCTTTTCGGTCTGGCGCTTGTAGCGACGCGCCAGCACCGCACAGACCATCAGCTGGATCTGATGGAAAATCATCAGCGGCAGCACCATCATCCCAATGACCGAGGTCGGGAACAGAATGTTGGCCATCGGGATACCGTTCGCCAGGCTCTTCTTCGAACCGCAGAACACAATCGTAATTTCATCCGCTTTGTTGAAGCCGCACCTGCGCGCCACAAAGACGTTTACCGCAATCACAATTGCCAGCAGAACGATGCTGACCACCACGATAAACAGCAGCGAGCCTGCACCCACCTTGTGCCAGATCCCGTTCACGACCGCTTCGCTGAAGGCGGAGTACACCACCAGCAAAATCGAGGTCTGGTCAGTTTTTGAAATCCACTTTTTATGCTTCGCCACAAACGCGCCGGTCCACGGTCGGGAAAGATGCCCCAGCACAAACGGCAGCAGCAGCTGCAGACAGATTTTGCCGACCTGCTCCAGGTTACCTTCCGCACCGTGCATGTTCATCAGCAGGCCTACCAGCAGCGGAGAGACAAAAATCCCTAACAGGCTGGAGGCGGATGCTGAACAAACGGCTGCCGCAACGTTGCCGCCTGCCAGCGAGGTAAAGGCAATGGCAGACTGCACGGTCGCGGGGAGAATGCACAGATACAGGAACCCGGTATAGAGGGCAGGGTCGACATTGACCGGTGCCCACCAGGCAAACAGTACGCCGAGTATCGGGAACAGAATGAAGGTGCTGCACATTACCCACAGGTGCAGTCGCCAGTGTCCGCCGCCTGCGATAATGGCCTCGCGGGAGAGTTTGGCACCGTGCATAAAGAACAGCAACGCGATGGCCGCCGTGGTTAGCCCTTCAAAGAACGGAACAAAACCGCCGCGTGCGGGGAAGAAGGAGGCCAGTAAAACAGTGACCACCAGGGTAAGCGTGAACGGATCAAGGATACGAAACAGTTTCATAATGACTCCTGAAATCAGATATCGCTATTGTGCTTTTTTCCATTTGAGAAATAAAATTGATTTATTGCATCCATTCATGAATGAAACAGATGAATTACTCCTTACGTCAGCTTCGTATTTTCGTCACCGTCGCCCACGCCCGCAGCTTTAGCCGGGCAGGGGAGATGATTGGCCTGAGCCAGTCGGCGGTCAGCCACAGCGTAAAAGAGCTGGAGAATCAGACCGGGGTGAAGTTGCTTGACCGCACCACGCGCGAAGTGGTGTTGACCGAAGCAGGCCAGCAGCTGGCCCTGCGCCTCGAACGACTGCTGGATGAGCTTAACAGCACGCTCAGAGACGTGGGGAGGCTGGGGCAGCAGCTTTCGGGAACCGTGCGCGTCGCGGCCAGTCAGACGATCTCTGCGCACCTTATCCCGCAGTGTATTGCCGAGGGCAGTTATCGCTACCCGGACATTGATTTTGTGCTGCATGACAGGCCGCAACAGTGGGTGCTGGAAAGCATCCGTCAGGGAGATGTGGATTTTGGTATTGTTATCGATCCCGGTCAGGTGAGCGATCTGGCGTGCGAAAGCGTACTTTCTGAGCCCTTTTTGCTGCTCTGCCGTGACGACGATCCGCTGGCCGCGTTGCCGGAGGTCAGCTGGCAGTCCCTGACGGGCGCGAACCTGGTGTTACAGGATTATGCCTCGGGCAGCCGTCCGCTGATTGATTCCGCGCTGGTGAATCAGGGCGTAAAGGCAACAATCGTGCAGGAGATTGGTCACCCGGCGACGCTGTTTCCGATGGTGGAAGCCGGCATTGGCATCAGCGTGTTGCCCGCCCTGGCGCTTCCCCTGCCGCAGGGAAGCCGACTGGCCGTCAGGCGATTAACGCCCGTTGTCGAGCGAAAGCTGATGCTGGTGCGGCGAAAAAATCGTTCACTCTCGGGGGCGGCGCAGGCTATCTGGGAAGTGGTGCGTATCCAGGCACAACGACTAACCGAAGCCCGCATACGCGACCCACTGTTTAACGCATCAGAAGATTAGATGTAGATATCAATCTGATTATTGTCTGACGGGCTGTTCACCCCTTCCACTTTGCCCAGCTTTTGATCCTGCTTCTTCTGGGCCTCTTCGGCCTGCTGGCGCTGCAGTGCGGCGAGCTGCGCCTGCAGCACTTTGATCTGGGTCTGAATAAGTTCCTGCTGCTTCTTCTTCTCATCGGTGCTGACGGGACTGTTTGCCAGTTCTTTTAACTGCTGAGTCAGCTTTTTGATCTTGTCGAGAATGCGGGTGATTTGCGCAGAGATATCGTTACTGCTCGAAGTTCCACTCGCGCCGCTGGTTTGAATCTGTTGGGTTGAAGCCTGAATGGTCGTCATACTTTTTCCTCGCGTTATAAAACAGAGGTATCGGCACCGATGGGATTAGCTTGAGCAAAACTGCTATATCTGGCAGGGAGTTGCATTGATACACAATCAGTATTGATGGTGCGATGAAAGTGTATTGGAGGCCACCAGCAGGCTGGGGATATAAGACGTAAGTCATGCGATCCCCGCTATCGCGATCTTAATCCTTAAGGAGCCTCTATGACCCTCTCGAATAATCCGTGGTACTGCGCCGACATCATTCGTGCCGCTAAGCCGAACTTCACGCCTCGCGTGGCGTTTATTCTCGGCTCTGGCCTGGGCGCGCTCGCCGACCAGATTGATGACGCCGTTTCCCTGAGCTACGAAAAGCTGCCGGGCTTCCCGGTGAGCACCGTGCATGGGCATGCCGGCGAGCTGGTGCTCGGGCATCTGGCCGGGGTGCCTGTGGCCTGCATGAAGGGGCGCGGCCATTTCTATGAAGGGCGCGGGATGACCATCATGACCGATGCAATCCGCACCTTTACGCTGCTGGGGTGCGAGCTGCTGTTTAGCACCAATGCGGCGGGCTCGCTGCGCCCGGAGGTTCAGCCAGGAAGCCTGGTTGCCCTGAGCGACCATATTAACACCATGCCGGGCACGCCGATGGTGGGGCTGAACGATGAGCGCTTTGGCGATCGTTTCTTCTCTCTGGCCAATGCTTACGACGCGGATTACCGTGCCGTTCTGCAAACCGTGGCAACGAAAGAAGGCTTCCCGCTGCATGAAGGGGTGTTTGTCTCTTATCCCGGCCCGAACTTCGAGACGGCGGCCGAGATCCGCATGATGCAGATTATCGGCGGCGATGTGGTGGGGATGTCCGTGGTGCCGGAAGTGATTTCCGCGCGCCACTGCGGCCTGAAGGTCGTGGCCGTTTCTGCAATTACCAATCTCGCCGAAGGTCTGGGTGAGGTCAAACTCTCGCATGAACAAACCCTTGCCGCCGCCGAGCTCTCCCGCCAGAACTTTATCAATCTTATCTGCGGTTTTCTTCGCCATATTGCCTGAGTAAAACAATAAAGTGGCCCGCCAGGGCCACACTGCTATAAGGAATGGGTTATGAACATCACGACTCGCTTAAAGATGATGTCCTTTATGCAATATTTTATCTGGGGGAGCTGGCTGGTTACCCTCGGCGCTTACATGATTAACACCCTACACTTTACCGGCTCCGACGTGGGCATGGTGTACAGCTCCAAAGGACTTGCCGCGATCGTTATGCCTTCGCTGGTGGGGATTATTGCCGATAAGTGGCTGCGGGCCGATCGCGCCTACATGATTTGCCACCTCGTCTGCGCCGTCGCGCTCTGCTATGCCGCGCAGGTCAATGAGCCCGGGCTGATGTTTTGGGTCATGCTGGTGAATGCGATGGCCTTCATGCCTACGATTGCGCTGTCGAACACCATTTCCTACTCCTGTCTTGAACAGGCAGGGTTGGATACGGTGAGCCATTTTCCGCGAGTGCGGGTGTATGGCACCGTGGGCTTTATTGCCGCGATGTGGGCCATAAGCCTGATGGGGGCGGAGCTGAACAACGTGCAGCTCTATATTGCGGCTGCCGCGTCCCTGCTGCTGGCGCTCTACTCTCTGACGCTACCGGCAATTCCGGTTGCGAAGACAAAATCGTCTCCGTCTCTGGCAAGCAAGCTGGGCCTCAATGCGTTTATCCTGTTTAAACAGCCCCGCATGGCGGTGTTCTTTTTATTCGCGATGCTGCTGGGCGCCGTGCTGCAGATAACCAACACGTTTGGCAGCCCCTTCCTGCATGATTTTGCGCGTAATCCGGCGTATGCAGATAGCTTTATCGTCAAATATCCGTCCATCCTGCTCTCCGTTTCGCAAATGTCGGAGGTGTTCTTCATTCTGACCATTCCGTACTTCCTCGGACGATTTGGCATTAAAGCCGTTATGCTGATGAGCATGGTGGCCTGGATGCTGCGGTTCGGGCTGTTTGCCTTTGGCGATCCGTCCGCAACGGGCTTTGTGCTGCTCATGCTCTCAATGATTGTCTACGGCTGCGCGTTCGACTTCTTCAATATTTCAGGCTCGGTATTTGTTGAACAGGAGGTCAGTGCCGATATCCGCGCCAGCGCGCAAGGGTTGTTTATGACGACCGTTAACGGTATCGGGGCGTATTTCGGATCGGTATTGAGCGGTATGGCAGTGGATTATTTCTCGGTGGATGGGGTGAAGGACTGGCAGACGATCTGGCTGGTGTTTGCGGCCTATGCCCTGGCGCTCGCGGTGGTCTTTTACTTCAGCTTTAACTACCACCACACCTGTAAAAACAGCGGGATGCGCACAGTTGCGCACTAAATTTTCCCTCCGGACGCTGAAAGGCCTTAAGGTAGGCGTATAAGTGTTATCGCCAGGATATGTTTTGATGGAACGCGTCTATCGGACCGATCTCAAGCTGCTGCGCTATTTTCTGGCCGTGGCGGAGGAACTGCATTTTGGACGGGCTGCGGCCCGTCTCAACATGTCTCAGCCGCCGTTAAGCCTGCATATTAAAGAGCTGGAAAGTCAGCTGGGCACGTTACTGTTTATTCGCCACTCGCGGAGCGTCGCGTTGACGCATGCCGGAAAAGTGCTGATGGAAGAGTCACGCCGGTTGCTCGCCAGCGCAAACCAGGCTCTGGCTCGCGTCGAGCAAATTGGTCGGGGTGAGGCAGGGCGCATTGAGCTAGGGATTGTCGGCACCGCCATGTGGAGCGAGGTGCGCACGGTGATGCGCGCTTTCCTGAAAGAGCATCCGAATGTTGATGTCGTTTTTCGCGAAAAATCGCCGGTCATGCAGATGGCGCTGCTTGAGCGCCGGGAGCTGGACGTTGGGATCTGGCGAATGGCAACGGAACCTACCGCGGGGTTTACCAGCCTGCTGTTGCGTGAGGCGGCTTTTCTGGTGGCGATGCCGGAAGATCACCGGCTGGTCAGGGAGCCTTCTATTGCGCTCGCAGAATTGCAGGACGAGTATTTTGTCACGATGCCGTCGGCCCATTCTGACTGGGCATTTTTACATCGCGTCTGCCAGCAGGCCGGTTTTTCGCCGATGATTGTGCGCGAAGCCGTTGAACCACAAACCGTGCTGGCGATGATCAGCATGGGGATGGGGATTACGCTCGCCGCAGACAGCTACGCGCAAATGCAGTGGCCGGGCGTGGTGTTCCGCCCGCTGAAAGAGCGTATACCGGCAGATTTGTATGTGGTGTATGACGAGAAGCAGGCGACGCCAGCGGTGAAGACGTTAATTGCAACACTGGTGATGTAAATCTCAGATAGCAAAAAAGCGCCTTTAGGGCGCTTTTTTACATTGGTGGGTCGTGCAGGATTCGAACCTGCGACCAATTGATTAAAAGTCAACTGCTCTACCAACTGAGCTAACGACCCGAAATGGTGGGCGATGACGGGCTCGAACCGCCGACCCCCTCCGTGTAAAGGAGATGCTCTACCAACTGAGCTAATCGCCCATTTCGGAACTACTGCGATAAGGTGAGAATGGTGGGCGATGACGGGCTCGAACCGCCGACCCCCTCCGTGTAAAGGAGATGCTCTACCAACTGAGCTAATCGCCCAATCTCAATTCTTATCTACACTGCGAGTCTACCGAAGTAGATGGTGGGTGATGACGGGCTCGAACCGCCGACCCCCTCCGTGTAAAGGAGATGCTCTACCAACTGAGCTAATCACCCCCGCTGTGTGGAGTCGCATTATAGGGAGAGTTGAAAATGAGTCAACGCATTTTCTAAAGTTTTTATTCGTTCGTCGTAAAATTAAACAAAACGATCGTGAAACGGGCTGTGGCGCATGATTTCTAAACAAAAATCGCAAACTCGGTCACGATAAAGGGATCAACATTGAGGAATCCCCCCACAGTGATAGAATATTGCCCATCGTTTTTTCCCCAGGATTTGCCGATTGCCGGCATCTTTATAACGTAAGGCCATTTCATGAAAATCAAAACTCGCTTCGCGCCGAGCCCGACAGGCTATCTGCACGTCGGTGGTGCACGTACCGCTCTCTATTCCTGGCTTTTCGCACGCCATAACAAAGGTGAGTTCGTGCTGCGTATTGAAGACACCGATCTTGAGCGCTCCACGCCGGAAGCAATTGAAGCCATTATGGATGGGATGAACTGGCTGAATCTGGAATGGGACGAAGGCCCGTATTTCCAGACCAAACGCTTTGACCGCTATAACGCCGTCATTGATGAGATGCTGGTCGCGGGCACGGCGTATAAGTGCTACTGCTCTAAAGAGCGTCTGGATGAACTGCGTGAAGCGCAGATGGCGAACGGTGAAAAGCCGCGTTATGACGGCCGCTGCCGCCACGACCACAGCGAGCATGCTGCTGATGAGCCTTGCGTGGTGCGTTTTGCTAACCCGCAGGATGGCTCTGTGATCTTTGACGACCAGATCCGTGGCCCAATTGAATTCAGCAACCAGGAGCTGGACGATCTGATCATCCGTCGCACCGACGGCTCCCCAACGTACAACTTCTGCGTAGTGGTTGACGACTGGGATATGGAAATTACCCACGTTGTTCGTGGTGAAGACCATATCAACAACACCCCGCGCCAGATCAACATCCTGAAAGCGCTGAATGCCCCTGTTCCGGTCTATGCGCACGTCTCCATGATCAACGGCGATGACGGGAAAAAACTGTCTAAACGTCACGGTGCGGTGAGCGTCATGCAGTATCGCGACGACGGCTATCTGCCAGAAGCGCTGCTGAACTATCTGGTGCGCCTGGGCTGGGCCCACGGTGACCAGGAGATCTTCAGCCGTGAAGAGATGATCGAACTGTTCTCTCTGAGCTCTGTGAGCAAATCAGCGAGCGCATTTAATACCGACAAGCTCCAGTGGCTGAACCATCACTACATCAATACCATGCAGCCAGAATATGTGGCGACGTACCTGCAGTGGCACATTGAGCAGGCAAATATTGATACCCGCACCGGCCCTGAGCTGGCGGATCTGGTGAAACTGCTCGGCGAGCGCTGCAAAACGCTGAAAGAAATTGCCGAAAGCTGCCGCTACTTCTATGAAGAGTTTGATGCGTTCGACGCGGATGCCGCGAAGAAACACCTCCGTCCGGTTGCGCGTCAGCCGCTGGAAGTGGTGCGTGACAAGCTGGCTGCACTCACCGAGTGGACCGCTGAGAATGTGCATCACGCCATTCAGGCGACGGCAGACGAGCTGGAAGTCGGTATGGGTAAAGTCGGTATGCCACTGCGCGTTGCGGTGACCGGTGCCGGTCAGTCTCCGGCACTGGATGTGACGGTTCATGCCATCGGCAAGTCACGCAGCGTGGCGCGCATTAACAAGGCGCTGGATTTTATCGCTGAACGTGAAAATCAGCAGTAAGTACGCCTCAGATAAAAAAACGGCAGGGTAACCTGCCGTTTTTTTATGCCTTTTATTCAGTGATACCCAGCCGCGTAAGAAAGCCGTGTATGCCTTCGCGTTTCAATAAGGCGTCCAGACGCTTCTGCTCCGGCTCAGTCATACTCTCCAGCGTCTCAATAATACCCGGAGACAGGTTTGAAGAGGGGTCACTGTAGGAAGCGGTGGCCTCCGCGAGATGGTAAACCGCCTGACGGTTACGGATCGCCGGGAGGCTCATAATATGCTCCTTCACGCGCGCATCAACATGAATGAGCCGTGCCCGACCACCCTTCACGCCGTTGAGTCCTTCCGTTTTCCATCCCTGCTGGCGTATCCAGCGATTAACCGTTTGTCTGGCAACGCCCAAACTCTCCGCCAGCTCTTCCGTGGTCATTTTGCTACGTAATTTTTTCATATCAGTTCTGATCGCGAATCCCTAAACGTTGCAACAATCCGGTAATCCCTTCCCGCATTAACAGCGATGTCATCTGCTTCTGCTCTTCCGGCGTCATTTCATTGGCCAGCGTCAGGAGCAGGGTGTGAAGCGAACCGTCATGGCTGGCGCCGTCTGGCAGTTCAGACGTTTCACTTGCCCGACGTGCGCTGCGGATAAAGTCACGGACTTTTTCGTTCACATGTACCAGGCGCGCTTTCCCGCCCTGGACGCCTGGCTTTGGTGACGTAATCCAACCCTCTTTGCGTACCCATTTATTGATGGTCTGGCGGCTATAGCCAGTGAGGAGGGCTAACTCTTCTGGCGTCATTCGTTCCTTGATCATGCAATTTCCTGAATATCTGTGGGGTTAATTAACGGCTCATTTTATAGCACCGTTTTACGTGAAAACGTGACAGGCTTAACTCCTGGCTGCGAGCAGGCTCGCAAAGTGATTCATTTGCATGATTTTTCGGCGATTGAATGGCTGGGATTGATTTTGCCGTTGACACTCCGCAGCGGAATTCATATTATGCCGCCCGTCAACATGACAGCTTTACGATGGGGCTATAGCTCAGCTGGGAGAGCGCTTGCATGGCATGCAAGAGGTCAGCGGTTCGATCCCGCTTAGCTCCACCAAACTCTGAACCCAACAGAGTGCGGTTAGTAAAGTCACATGTGGGGCTATAGCTCAGCTGGGAGAGCGCTTGCATGGCATGCAAGAGGTCAGCGGTTCGATCCCGCTTAGCTCCACCAAAATTGTAAACCCTCGTCAAAAGACGAGGGTTTTTTTTATGTGTTTGTAACACCCACCCCCGTATTTTGTTATCAAAAAGAAGGTATTCCCATACCTCACCTCAATCGACATCAATAAACCAGTCTATAAATAGACTTGAACTTGATTCGTGCAATTAATAAACCTATTATCCATCCGGTCAATGATTCGAACGGATAATATACTCATCAGCTTAATGAATAGAAAAACGTACAATAATGTAAAGATATTTATAATTGCCCTGACACTTTGTCTGATTGCGGTACCTGTCTCCCGTTATCTTTCTCCCCGTGCAATTGTTAATGGTCACGACGTTTATTTAGCATGGTTACCGCTAAGCGTTATGCTGGCGGTTGTTCTGCTATTTGGGCGCAGGGCTATTCTTCCCATTGTGTTAGGTTTTACTGTCACTAATCTATTTTATATTAATTTAGCACCGCTACAATATGCAGTATTACTGTTTTGTCAGACCTTTGCGTTGTTCTCGGCATGCGGCGTTCTGCGCATCATACTGGGTAAGCGTTGGCGCTACTGCATCCCTAACAAGCACATCGGTTTACGTATATTCTGGCTTGGTTTTATCGTGCCGATAGGTATTAAACTGTCGATGTATTTGGCGGGCTATTTATTTGATTTTCCTGTGACAATATCGACCTTTTTCGGCGAGGGAACGGTAATTTATAACGTTGTAGATATACTGAGCCTGATATGTGCGGCGTTGATTTTTACCATGATGTTCTATTACCCGCTAAGAATGATAATTAATCCTCGCTATGCGAGGAAGTTCTGGCGGCAAAGCGTGAAGCCCGTGTTTTTTCACAAGAATTCATTATATATTTTTGTCTGGCTAATGCTTTTAATTTTCATTCTCGTCATTTTATGTGGTCCTTTTGAATCACCCGTCATTGCCGGCTATTTGATGCCGCTGATTTTTATTCTTTTTACCTTAGCGATAAGCCGCCTGACCTATGCGCTTATCTCTCTGCTGTGGGCTGCATCCGCGCTCCTGCTGTTGACCTACAACTACAACTTCCTTAACGGGGTGGAAACGGGCCATTCGCTCTCTTTTATCCTGTCCGTGCTTATCTCTTTCGCTATCTGTTTGCTTTACATGTCGCGGATCTATCAGCGCAGCGAATGGCTAAAGCGGGGCTGGCAGGACAGGGCGCTCACCGATCCGCTGACCGGGTTGCCGAACATCCGTGCGCTGGAGGACTATCTTGAGATTCATCCGGATGCCAAAGTGTGCATTCTGCGCATGGATAACCTGGAATTTTTGAGCCGCCACTACGGGATTATTATGCGGGTCCATTGCAAACGAACGATCGCCACGTCGCTTCAGCCGCTCCTGCAAAAAGATGAGATGCTCTTCCAGCTGCCCGGAAGCGAGCTGGTGCTGGTATTGCTTGGGCCTGAAATTGCTGAACGTCTCCAGCATATGGTCGATCGGCTCAACAGCAGTAAGATTTTCTGGAACAACGCCGGGCTGGATATTGAGTTTGGTGCGTCCTGGGGAATGGTCGAAAATGGCGAAAAGCTGCATCACACGCTGGGGCAGCTGAGCTGGCTGGCAGAGCAGGCCAGCGGAGCGCAAAACGTTCTCGCACTCACGAATAGCCTCGAGGCGGCATCAGGGCAAACAACGGAGCGCGTCCTGATGCTGGCGCGGATTAAGCATGCTCTGGAGACGGATCGATTCCACTTATACGCGCAGCCGATCCAGAAGGCGGACGGGAGCGGGTATTACGAAATTCTGGCGCGTATGGAGAGCGAGGGCGAGATCTTCACTCCTGACCGCTTTATTCCTTTGATTGCCCAGTTCAACCTCAGCCACCGGTTTGATATGTGCATTATGGAGAAATTACTGCTGTGGCTGCGCGATCACCCTCCAACGCAGGCTGGCGCCCGTTTCTCTGTCAATCTGATGCCGCTCACGCTGATGCAAAAAGAGGTGGCGACCGAAATTTTCGCGCTCTTTGAACGCTACGGCGTTGCGCCTCAGGCCGTCGTGATTGAGATCACCGAAGAGCAGGCCTTCTCAAATTCAGGCTGCAGCATCCACAATATTCAGCAGCTGCGCGATTACGGCTTCCGGATTGCCATTGATGATTTTGGTACCGGCTACGCCAACTATGAGCGTCTCAGACGCCTGCAGGCAGATATCATTAAGATTGACGGTTGTTTTGTTAAAGACATTTGTACCGACGATATGGATGCGATGATCGTCCAGTCGATGTGTAATCTGGCGAAGACGAAATCGCTGTGCGTCGTAGCGGAATACGTAGAAACGCCGGCCCAGCGGGAGATGTTGCTTCGCTTCGGCGTGGATTACCTGCAGGGCTACCTGATAGGTAAACCCAAACCGCTGGAAGAATTGCGGGCATAAAAAAACCGGGAGCCAGGCTCCCGGTTTTTGTTTAACGGTAAACGTTACAGGACCAGTGCCGCGATGGAAGCAGACAGGACGCTCACCAGCGTAGAGCCGTAAACCAGCTTCAGGCCAAAGCGAGAAACCACGTTACCCTGTTCTTCGTTCAGACCTTTAATCGCGCCCGCGATAATCCCGATGGACGAGAAGTTCGCGAAGGAGACCAGGAACACGGACAGAATGCCTTCCGCGCGCGGAGAAAGCGTGCTGGCAATTTTCTGCAGATCCATCATCGCAACGAATTCGTTAGAAACCAGTTTGGTTGCCATGATACTCCCTACCTGCAGCGCTTCATGAGCCGGAACACCCATCACCCATGCAACCGGGTAGAAGATGTAGCCCAGAATACCCTGGAAGGAGATACCCAGCACCGCGGCGAACAGGGCGTTCAGCGCAGAAATCAGCGCAATGAAGCCGATCAGCATGGCGGCAACGATAATCGCTACTTTGAAACCAGCCAGAATGTATTCACCCAGCATTTCGAAGAAGCTCTGGCCTTCGTGCAGGTTTGACATCTGGATGTTCTCTTCGCTGGCGTCAACGCGGTACGGGTTGATCAGCGACAGAACGATAAAGGTGCTGAACATGTTCAGAACCAGCGCCGCAACAACATACTTTGGCTCCAGCATGGTCATATACGCGCCCACGATAGACATGGAAACGGTAGACATTGCGGTTGCCGCCATGGTGTACATGCGGTTGCGGGACATTTTGCCGAGAATATCTTTATACGCGATGAAGTTCTCAGACTGACCGAGGATCAGGGAACTGACGGCGTTAAAGGATTCCAGCTTGCCCATGCCGTTCACTTTGGATAACAGGAAGCCAATTCCACGAATAACGAACGGCAGAACGCGGATGTGCTGCAGAATACCGATCAGCGCGGAGATGAAGACGATTGGGCAGAGAACCTTCAGGAAGAAGAACGCCAGACCTTCGTCGTTCATTTTACCGAAGACAAAGTTGGTCCCTTCGTTGGCGAATCCGAGCAGTTTTTCGAACATTTCGGAGAAGCCTTTCACGAAGCCGAGACCTACGTTGGAGTTCAGGAAGAACCACGCAAGTAAAACTTCAATGACCAGCAGCTGGACAACATAACGGATACGAATTTTTTTGCGGTCTGTGCTGACCAGCAATGCAAGTGCAGTAACGACAACAAGTGCCAGGACAAAATGAAGGACGCGGTCCATATTTGCTCCAAATATGAGGCAGGTTTAATTTTCGTGCACATTCTATGTAACAAGCGAAAAGAAAACGAGATCGAGGACACACTATAGTTACATCCTGTGACGAGTCTCAAAAATAGTGATCCACAATACATTTTTGTTATGTTAGGTAAATGAGTGAAAAGTTAAGTTTGTGTGCTAGGCTTCACAAAAGCGCGCGCGATTTCAGTTTCTGTTAGATCGCCCCACTTACCCGCCCGCCTATCGTTCAAAGCTATCAGAGAAATCACTGTAAACTGCATAAATGATCTTGATAATCATTCTCATTTTGGTAGCATTAAACATAGCAAAGGCTATATTTTAGAGGCAGAAATGACAAACAGTCGCGTAGAGGGTAGCAGTGGCAGAGCCGCGCGCAAGCTGCGGTTCGCATTAATGGGACCTGCGTTCATCGCTGCCATTGGCTATATCGATCCAGGTAACTTTGCGACCAATATTCAGGCCGGGGCCAGCTTCGGCTATAAGCTGCTGTGGGTGGTCGTCTGGGCTAACCTGATGGCGATGCTGATTCAGATGCTCTCCGCAAAGCTGGGGATTGCCACGGGCAAAAACCTGGCGGAGCAAATTCGCGACCATTATCCGCGTCCGGCCGTCTGGCTCTACTGGGTCCAGGCTGAAATCATCGCCATGGCCACTGACCTCGCTGAATTTATCGGCGCAGCGATCGGCTTTAAGCTGATTCTGGGGGTGTCGCTGTTGCAGGGGGCGGTACTGACCGGGATTGCCACTTTCCTGATCCTGATGCTGCAGCATCGGGGCCAAAAGCCGCTGGAGAAGGTCATCGGCGGCCTGCTGCTGTTTGTCGCGGCGGCCTATATCGTCGAGCTGATTTTCTCACAGCCGAATCTGGCGCAGCTCGGTAAAGGTATGGTGATCCCAAGCCTGCCAACGTCGGAAGCGGTATTCCTGGCCGCCGGGGTATTGGGGGCGACCATCATGCCGCATGTGATTTACCTCCACTCCTCGCTGACTCAGCATCTGCACGGTGGGACGCGCAAAGAACGTTACTCCGCCACCAAATGGGACGTGGCGATCGCCATGACCATCGCGGGGTTTGTCAATCTGGCGATGATGGCTACCGCAGCCGCAGCTTTCCACTTTAACGGTCATACCGGTATTGCCGATCTCGACCAGGCCTATCTCACGCTGGAGCCATTACTGAGCCATGCTGCCGCCACGATATTTGGCCTCAGCCTGGTGGCTGCCGGTCTTTCTTCTACGGTAGTGGGCACGCTGGCAGGCCAGGTGGTGATGCAGGGGTTTGTTCGGTTCCATATTCCGCTGTGGGTTCGTCGCTCTGTTACCATGCTCCCGTCATTTATCGTGATTCTGATGGGGCTCGACCCAACGCGAATTCTGGTCATGAGCCAGGTGCTGCTGAGTTTTGGTATCGCGCTGGCGCTGGTGCCGCTGCTGATCTTCACCAGCAACAAAACCCTGATGGGCGAACTGGTCAACTCAACGCTGGTGAAAAGGACCGGGTGGGTCATCGTGGTGGTAGTGGTGGCGCTGAACCTGTGGCTGCTGATTGGTACCGCGTTGGGGCTCTAAAAGAAAAAGGAGCCGGGAGGCTCCTTTTTGCTGTTAGTCGTCATGACCGTGATGGCCATGTCCGTGACCTTTGCCGCGACCCCAGCCGCCGCGACGGTCGTCACGATCGTTCCAGCCTTCGCGGTAGCCGCGCTCATACGCGTTGTTTTTATACCAGCCGCGGTGTCTGCCGTTATCATGTTTCCACCAGCGGTCTCCGTGCCACTCATAGTGACGGTTCCAGTAGTCACGGTCGCGCCAGTAGCCACCGTCCCAGTATCTGCCGTAGTCGTCACGATCGCCAATTTGTAATTTTACTGATGGCAACAGGGTGATTTCGCCCGCAGTGGCGATCAGCGGGGCTGAAGCCAGTAATACCGCTGCAAGAATCAGTGACCTGAACATACTCTTTCTCCTTCACGATCGGGGCCTTTGTTGGGCCTGTTAATGCAATATTACGAGTTGGTAAAGCCTCGTTTCATCGCCTCAACTCCGAATTCCTGGGTGAGAGCACTTTTTGCTAAAAGTGGTTCTACTTTGAGCAGTTCAAAATCTCTTCAATATGGGCTAATTCTTCCGCAGAGAAATGGCGATTTTCCAGCATGCCTACGGCGTCATCAATCTGAGCTGCTTTACTTGCCCCAATCAGCACTGACGTCACATTCTCATGGCGTAATACCCAGGCCAGCGCCATCTGGGACAGCTTCTGGCCGCGCTCTTCCGCCATGGCGTTCAGCTTTCTTACCTTATCCAGCTTCTCTTCGGTGATCTGGTCAGGATTAAGGAACTGACTGCCGCTTGCCGCGCGTGAATCAGCCGGAATGCCGTTCAGATAGCGGTTGGTCAGTTGCCCGCCTGCCAGCGGCGAGAAGGGAATACAGCCAACCCCTTTTTCCTGCAATACGTTCAGCAACCCCGCTTCCGGCGCACGCTCAAACAGAGAGTATTTCGGCTGGTGGATCAGGCAGGGCGTACCGAGATCGTCAAGAATATCAATCGCCTTGCGGGCCAGTTCTGCAGGGTAGTTGGATAAGCCGACATACAGGGCTTTTCCCTGGCGCACCACATGGTCAAGCGCTTTCATGGTTTCCAGCAGCGGCGTTTGTGGGTCAGGACGGTGATGATAGAAGATATCGACATACTCCAGCCCCATGCGCTTCAGGCTTTGATCGAGGCTTGCCAGCAGGTATTTACGTGACCCCCAGTCGCCGTACGGACCCTCCCACATGGTATATCCCGCCTTCGTGGAGACGATCAGCTCGTCGCGCCAGGGTAGAAAATCTTCCTGCAAAATACGGCCGAAATTTCGCTCGGCCGACCCCGGCGGGGGACCGTAGTTATTGGCAAGGTCGAAATGCGTAATACCCAAGTCGAACGCGCGCTGTAAAAGTTGACGGCTGTTTTCGATAAGCGTGGTGTCGCCAAAATTATGCCACAGCCCAAGCGAGATAGCGGGCAACCTGAGCCCGCTTTGGCCGCAACGGCGATATTCCATTGTCCGATAACGATTTTTGTCCGGCTGATAACCCATTCTTATAACCTCTGGCGCTGAAGAAACAATCAGTGTATGCGTTTACATTAACGTGAAAAAAAGCAGCATAGCGCAGCCTTTTTTGTAAAGCATTCTTTCCATGTCCTACTTATCGCCAATTCTGGACAGTCATCACGCTTATTTAATACTCAAGGTGAGGTCAACATTAGAAGGATACCTGTTTATGCGTACCCCATACTGCGTCGCCGATTACCTGCTGGACCGTCTTACAGATTGTGGAGCCGATCATCTGTTTGGCGTGCCGGGCGACTATAACCTGCAGTTTCTCGACCATGTGATAGACAGCCCGGATATCTGCTGGGTGGGCTGTGCCAACGAGTTAAACGCCTCCTATGCCGCAGACGGATATGCCCGATGTAAGGGCTTCGCCGCGCTGCTGACGACATTTGGCGTAGGGGAGTTAAGCGCGATGAACGGCATTGCGGGCAGCTACGCCGAGCACGTTCCGGTGCTGCATATTGTGGGCGCGCCGGGTACGGCGTCACAGCAAAGAGGGGAACTGCTGCACCATACGCTGGGCGATGGTGAGTTTCGTCATTTTTACCATATGAGCGAACCGATCACCGTTGCACAGGCGATCCTGACCGAACAAAACGCCTGCTATGAGATTGACCGGGTGTTAACTACCATGCTCCGGGAACGTCGCCCCGGCTATCTGATGTTGCCCGCCGACGTGGCTAAAAAGGCCGCCACGCCGCCTGTAAACGCTCTCACTCTCAGGCATGCGCATGCCGATAGCGCTTGTCTGAAAGCCTTCCGGGATGCCGCAGAGAACAGGCTGGCCATGAGCAAGCGTACGGCGCTTCTGGCCGATTTCCTTGTCCTGCGCCATGGCCTGAAGCATGCCTTACAGAAATGGGTCAAGGACGTGCCGATGGCGCACGCCACCATGCTGATGGGTAAAGGCATCTTTGACGAGCGTCACGCCGGTTTTTACGGCACGTACAGCGGTTCGGCGAGCGCCGGCGCGGTAAAGGAGGCGATTGAGGGCGCAGACACGGTGCTGTGCATCGGCACGCGATTTACCGATACCCTGACAGCTGGCTTCACGCATCAGTTAACCCCCTCACAAACAATTGAAGTTCAGCCTCATGCCTCACGCGTCGGTGACGTCTGGTTTACCGGCATCCCCATGCTTCAGGCAATCGAAACGCTGGTTGAGCTGTGTAAGCAGCACGTGCATGGTACGCCGGTACCGTCCTCTCAAAGCGCGATGGCCTATCCGCAGCCGGATGGCTCGCTGACGCAGGAGAATTTCTGGAAAACGTTACAGACGTTTATCCGCCCGGGAGACATCATTCTTGCGGATCAGGGAACCTCGGCCTTCGGCGCGATCGACCTTCGTCTTCCGGCTGACGTGAATTTTATCGTCCAGCCGCTGTGGGGATCGATCGGCTACACGCTGGCGGCGGCATTTGGCGCGCAAACCGCCTGCCCGAACCGGCGCGTGATTGTGCTGACGGGAGATGGCGCGGCGCAGCTCACCATCCAGGAGCTTGGCTCGATGCTGCGGGATAAACAGCACCCCATCATTCTGGTCCTTAACAACGAAGGGTACACGGTGGAAAGGGCGATCCACGGGCCGGAGCAGCGGTATAACGACATCGCGCTATGGAACTGGACGCAACTACCGCAGGCCCTGAGCCTTGATCCTCAGGCTCAGAGCTGGCGGGTTAGTGAAGCGGAGCAGCTGGCGGACGTACTGGAAAAAGTCGCGCACCACGAGCGGCTCTCGCTGATTGAGGTGATGCTGCCGAAAGCAGATATCCCACCGCTGCTGGGGGCGCTTACCAAAGCGCTGGAAGCGCGCAATAACGCCTGATTACTTGTCGTTTCGCCATGCCATCATCATCGGTTTGCCCGCCAGCAGGAGCCAGGCGGGCAACATCACGATACAGAGCAGGGGGAAAAGCGTTGAATCGGGTACTACCACCGCCGCCATAAACAGGCTGAGCCACGCGTCACGCGTGACCACCAGAACCAGCCCCAGAATTGAGCAGGAGACGGTAATGGCCGCCGGCACCGCATCGACATGTTCGTGCAGCATCAGCCCCAGCGCTACGCCAACAAAGACCGCCGGGAAGATACGCCCACCTCGGAAACCGCAGGCTGCAGCCACCACCAGCGCGGCCAGCTTAATCACGGCAAACAGCAGATAGTCGGAGACGCTGAACACCTGGCTGAAGGCCAGCTGCTGCATCTCGTCCAGACCTTTGAACAATGTCACCGTCCCGCCGATTGCCCCAAATATACCGAGGATCAAACCGCCGGTCCCCAGAATCAACACCGGGTGTTTCAGTTTATGCACCAGCCGGTGCAGGCGCGGAAGACACCATACCGCGACCATCCCCAGCGCGATGGCGATGGCGACAACGATGGCGCCGCTGAAAATATCGGCTATCTGCATCTGGCCGTAGTGAGGGAGCGAGAGCGAAAAATGGGGATGGAAAAACAGGCTGGTCGTCAACGCGCCGGCGGCTGCGGCCATCAGCGGCGCAAACAGCTTATCCCACAGCGGGACGTCGTTATTGCTGCTGAGCGTCTGTGAAAAGATCAGTGCAGCAGCGACGGGCGTGCCGAAAAGCGCTCCGATGGTGCCTGCGGAGGCGAGGATGGTCCAGTCCAGCGCGCCGACGCGGGGCAAAATGCGTGAACCGAGGAAAACCGCCAGACCAATATTCACCGCCATAATCGGATGCTCAGGCCCCAGGCTGACGCCGCCGGCCAGACCGATAATCAACGCGATAATCAGCCCCGGCAGTGCCGAAGGGGAAACCGGGGCGCCAATCAGCGGTTCCTGCGCCGGATCTGGCCCGGCATGGCCGGGACTGAAACGGATCACCAGGCCCACTGCAATACCGGTCAACGTCAGCATCACAACGATCCAGGCAGGAGAATCCGCGGTAGCCCCCAGTTTTGCCGGAAGCGCTGTCCATAACATTGTTTGCAGTACCGACGCGACTTTCATCACGACAATGAGCACCAGGCTTGAGGTTACGCCAATGATTAACGCCGGAATGGCCAGCAACAGCATGGTTCTGGCTCGCGGGTGGAGCATGATGATTTCCTTGTACAAAACGGTATTACGTTACTTTGCACATTAAGCTTTATGGCAATAGTGCAAAAGGTGCTGAAACGGTAAAGTTATTCTGTGACGAAGATCGATAATCCATGGGCATTCACCTTACGGCCGTTGTTGTTATCACGCCTTGAATTTACAGTGTCCCAAAGATTTATTCTGACTTTAGCGGAGCAGTAGAAGAATGACAAAGTATGCTTTGGTAGGTGATGTGGGCGGCACGAACGCGCGCCTCGCATTATGCGATGTAAGTAGCGGTGAGATTTCCCGGGCGAAAACCTACTCAGGGCTGGATTATCCAAGCCTTGAGGCCGTTGTCCGCGTCTATCTGGACGAGCATCAGGTGAGCGTTGAAGACGGCTGCATCGCGATTGCCTGCCCGATAACCGGCGACTGGGTCGCAATGACCAACCATACCTGGGCATTCTCCATCGCAGAGATGAAAAAAAACCTCGGTTTTGCTCATCTTGAAATCATCAATGACTTCACCGCGGTCTCCATGGCGATCCCGATGCTGAAGCCTGAGCATCTGATCCAGTTTGGCGGCGCTGAACCGGTCGAAGGCAAGCCGATTGCGGTTTACGGGGCCGGTACCGGCCTGGGCGTGTCGCATCTGGTGCATGTTGCCCAGCGTTGGGTGAGCCTGCCGGGTGAAGGCGGCCACGTAGACTTCGCGCCAAACAGCGAAGAAGAGGGCATTATCCTCGAAGAGTTACGCGCTGAGATCGGCCACGTCTCCGCCGAGCGCGTCCTTTCAGGTCCGGGGCTGGTGAACCTCTACCGGGCGATTGTGAAATCTGACGGTCGTCTGCCGGAAAACCTGCAGCCGAAAGACGTCACCGAGCGCGCGCTGGCGGACAGCTGCATTGACTGCCGTCGTGCCCTGTCGCTGTTCTGCGTGATCATGGGACGTTTTGGCGGCAACCTGGCGCTGACGCTGGGTACCTTCGGTGGGGTCTATATTGCGGGCGGGATCGTACCGCGCTTCCTCGACTTCTTTAAAGCCTCGGGCTTCCGCGGCGGGTTTGAAGATAAAGGACGTTTCAGAAGCTACGTGCAGGACATTCCGGTTTATCTGATCGTGCATGATAATCCTGGCCTGCTGGGGTCGGGTGCCCATCTGCGTCAGGTTCTCGGTCAAATCCTCTGACGCATAGCCCTCTCCCGTGGGAGAGGGCTTTTTCTTTACAGGTGCATCAGCTGACGGAACTCTTTCACCTTGCTGCGGCTCACCGGCACCTGAAAATCCAGATCCTTCAGACGCAAAATGTAGGTGTTGTTAAACCAGGGTTCGATCTCGCGGATCTTGTTTAAATTCACGCAGAACGAACGGTGGCAGCGGAAAAAGTGTGCCGTCGGCAGCTTGCTGCAAAACTCGGTGATATTCATTGCCATCACGTACGATTCCCGCCGCGTATAGACAAACGTCATCTTTTCATGGGCTTCGGCATAGTAGATATCGTTGACCGGCGTCACGATGATGCGCTCGTCTTTGACCAGATTAATGGTGTCGTTTTCCCGTACCGCTGGGGTGGCGCTAGCGGGAGCGGTCTGCTGCTGCCATGCGGTCTCCAGCTTTTGCAGCATGCTGACAATCCGCGACTCCTGATAAGGCTTAAGAATGTAGTCAAACGCCTCCAGCTCGAAGGCCTCTACGGCGTGCTCTTTCCAGGCGGTAACGAAAACGATAAACGGCTTATGGGCAAACTGATTAATGTTTTGCGCCAGCAATACGCCATCCAGCGACGGGATATTGATATCCAGGAAAATGGCGTCGACCCGGTTATGCTGCAAAAACTTCAGCACGTCCAGACCATCATCAAACGTACCCACAATCTCCATCTGGCTGTGGTTTTTAATAAGCCAGGTGAGCTCCTGCTGAGCCAGGAACTCATCTTCTACGATGATAACTTTCATGGGCTACTCCACCTGGGGCAACAGTGATGTCGTCGTATGCGCGAGAGAGCGTTCATTCGGGACGTAAAAAGAAATTTCGGTGCCCGGCTCAAGACGGTGAATATGCAGTCCGTCGCCGTAAAGCAGCTTGACCCGGTGGTGCACGTTCAGCAGGCCGATTTTATTCCCGGGCATCTCGTTAGACTCCACGCGCTCAATGACTTTTGGATCAATCCCGTGGCCGGTATCGCGCACGGCAATACGCACGCGGTTGCCGCTTTCGGTGACGCTGATGGTGACGACGCCTTTGCCTTTACAGGGCTGAATACCGTGAACAATCGCGTTTTCGACCAGCGGCTGGATAAGCAGGCTCGGGATCACGCAGTTGACCTCTTCATCAATATCGTAAATGACCGTGAGCTTGTCGCCAAAGCGCGCCTGCTCAATCGCGATGTAGTCCTTGATTTGATACAGCTCTTTTTTAATGTCGATCTGCTCGTCATCTTTCAGCTCAATGTTGTAGCGCAGATAGCGCGACAGGTTAAAAATCAGCTGGCGCGCGGTGTCCGGATTAAGACGAATGGACGAGGAGATAGCGTTCAGCGCGTTAAACAGGAAATGGGGATTGATTTTGCTCTGCAGCGCGCGCAGCTCTGCCTTATTTGCCATCTCACGCAGCTGTTCCGCCCGCGAAACCTCAAGCTGAGTGGAGATAATCTGCGACAGGCCAATCGCCATCTCCTGCAGGGAGGAGGTGATTTGATGCGCGTGACAGTAATAAATTTTCAGGGTGCCCGTCACGATGCCTTTCTCCCACAGAGGGATCACCAGCATCGAGTGGATCTCCGGCGTTCGGTGGGCTTCATCATTGTTTTTAATAATGATTTTACCGTAGTTAATCGCCTGTCTGGTGGTCGGGCTAATGGTGTCATCGTTGTCGCGATAGTTGTGTTCGCCGACGCCAACGTAGGCCAGCACGTGGTCAATATTGGTGATGGCGACGGCGTCAGCATGGATATCGTGGCGGATAATTTCGCAGACCTGACGCAACGATTCCGCGTTAACGTGCCGGAAGAGCGGCAGCGTTTTGTTGGCGATATCCAGCGCCAGCTTGGCCTGACGGGCGGCACTGGCCTCTTTTTCCCCTTCAACGCTTTGCACCAGCAGCACGATAAAACCGATGCACACGCTGCCCAGGATCATCGGAATACCGATTTTTGAGACGATATCCAGCCCCAGCGCGGTGGTGGGAGCCCAGACGACGACCAGGATCATGGTCAGCGTTTCGCACACCATGCCTGCGACGATCCCGGCGCGCCAGCGCTGTTTTTTCGGGGTTTTTCGGCCGATCCAGCCAGAAAGCACCCCGGCGATAATGCTGGTGATAAAGCACGGCACCGCCGTTACGCCACCGATATCAATCAGGTAGCGGTGCGTCCCGGCAATCAGGCCGGTGATAACGCCCACCCACGGACCAAACAAAATCCCGCCGGACATGACGGCGATAATACGCACGTTAACCAGCGAACCCTCTACCGGCACGCCGGACCAGGTGCTGAACAGGGCGAACAGCGAAAAGATGGCGGTAACGGCCAGCAGCTCTTTTGGCGAGTGGGCTGATTTGTGCAACAGCTCGCGAAACAGGCGAATGCGAATGAGGAAGAACAGGCAAATCAGCATTAATGCCGCACGGTCAAAAACCGCCAGCAGCATAGTGAATATTTCGTGCACGAGGAGACCTGGGAAAACGGGAAAGAACCATGATAAAAAACCTGACGCGTATTGACCAGCTATCCGTCAGGTTTATCAAATGAGGAAAAACCATAATTTGCAAAGGGGATTATCTGGCGGTGACCGATGCGTCCTGTTTTTTCCTTGCCTGCGCAACGTCAGGTAACTGGTTTGATATCATCATGTTAAATAACAGCTATCAGAAAGCCGATCCCGAAACAGAGGCTTCCGCTTTTAGGCGCAGCCGGGTTCCTGTTTTCAGACGATCGCTTTTTTTTCATTTCCCTCTCGACAGCATGATTTTTTTCAGGTTATTTTCTAAACATGCCACATCGGTGGCAGCGTCGCTCGGACGGTCCGGGCGCTAACGTTAATCTGAGGAATCTATGGCTGAATTCAGTCCTGAACGCCGTTTTACGCGTATCGATCGTCTCCCCCCTTATGTTTTCAATATCACTGCTGAGCTGAAAATGGCTGCGCGTCGGCGCGGCGAAGATATCATTGATTTCAGCATGGGTAACCCTGACGGCCCAACGCCGCCGCATATCGTTGAGAAGCTCTGCACGGTTGCCCAGCGCCCGGATACGCACGGCTACTCAACATCTCGCGGTATCCCCAGATTACGTCGCGCGATCTCGCGCTGGTATCAGGATCGCTATCAGGTTGATATCGATCCGGAAAGTGAAGCGATTGTCACCATCGGCTCGAAAGAGGGGCTGGCACACCTGATGCTGGCCACGCTGGATCATGGCGATACGGTGTTAGTGCCTAATCCAAGCTACCCGATCCATATCTACGGCGCGGTGATTGCCGGGGCGCAGGTCCGCTCCGTGCCGCTGGTGGAAGGTGTCGATTTCTTTAACGAACTGGAACGTGCGATTCGCGAAAGCTATCCGAAACCCAAGATGATGATCCTTGGCTTCCCGTCGAACCCAACGGCCCAGTGCGTGGAGCTCGATTTCTTCGAGAAAGTTGTCGCGCTGGCCAAGCGTTATGACGTGCTGGTGGTTCACGATTTAGCCTACGCTGACATCGTCTATGACGGCTGGAAAGCCCCGTCGATTATGCAGGTCCCGGGCGCGCGTGACGTGGCGGTAGAGTTCTTTACTCTGTCTAAAAGCTACAACATGGCGGGCTGGCGTATTGGTTTTATGGTGGGTAACAAAACGCTGGTGAGTGCACTGGCGCGCATTAAGAGTTATCACGACTACGGTACCTTCACGCCCCTGCAGGTCGCGGCTATCGCTGCCCTGGAAGGCGATCAGCAGTGCGTTCATGAGATTGCCGCCCAGTATAAGCGCCGCCGCGACGTGCTGGTAAAAGGGTTGCATGAAGCGGGCTGGATGGTGGAAATGCCGAAAGCGTCCATGTACGTCTGGGCAAAAATTCCGGAGCCATATGCGGCGATGGGATCGCTGGAGTTTGCCAAAAAACTGCTGCAGGATGCGAAGGTGTGTGTGTCACCGGGCATTGGCTTTGGTGATTATGGCGACACCCATGTGCGATTTGCTCTGATTGAAAACAGCGACCGTATTCGTCAGGCGGTGAGGGGCATCAAGAGTATGTTCCGTGCCGACGGTCTTCTCACCTCAAAGAGCGTCGCAGAACACCCCGCGTCGTCATGACATAAAAAAACAGGAGCCGATGGCTCCTGTTTTTTTGACTGCATGTTCTTCACTAGATCATCAGGGCAAAGGTTCCGGCCCAGACTAAAACAATCACCGAAATGCCCATAAAGAAATATTTCACGTTTCATCGCTCCGCGTATCTTGTGGTACGCATTTAAAAACAGAGTCCACCTGATTATAGAGAACTGAAATCCGGTCAAAACGGAAATGAGAGTTTTCCCGTTACGCCGTTAACTCCAGCTCAGAATTCTGTGCTTTCCTGTTGCCAGACGGCGCTAATGTACGCCTAAAAATGAGGGGTGACAAGAGGCATTTTTTTAAATAATTTCCGTCACTTACGAGTGTCGTGGAACGGCGACAGTTTGATTTCGCTTCGCAATAAATTTACTTTGGGCGACGCAATCAAAGACGGTTTTCAGCGGGAAGACAGGTGATTGAAAAGGTTAGTTTCTTAGCGAAACTAACCTTCATGAAGGCTTAAATATAGAGCGAGGATTCGCCAAGAGGGCGGGTTTTGAAACGGCGATGCATCCAAAGATACTGCTCTGGCGCACGCATGATTTCAGTTTCGATGACTTTATTGATAAACGCTGCGGCTTCGCACTCGTTTTCCGGATAGTTAGCCATTTCAGGGGAGATGTGCAGACGATAGCCTGACTTATCTGCTTTTCTCACCATCGTCACGGTCAGCATGGAGGCGCCAGACAGACGCGAAATGACAAAGGTGCCGTTAGTCGTCGCAACGTCTTTCACCGCAAAGAAGGGCGCAAAGCTGCTGCCTTTACGTCCATAATCCTGATCGGGTGCAAACCAGACGGCCTCTCCTTTCTTGAGAGCACCGACCATACCGCGCAGGTTGTTACGGCTGATCATCGCCTTATTGGAACGCATGCGGCCTCGTGTCTGCACCCACTCCATCAGCGCACTGTTGTGCGGTCTGTAGGTTGCCATCATTGGCTGACAAAGCCCCATCACGCGGCCGCCCAGCTCCAGCGACATAAAGTGAACACCAACGACCATCACGCCGCGTTTTTGCATCTGTGCGCGTTTAAGGTTATCCAGTCCTTCCACGTCAAACCACTTGCGGACACGCTCATCGGGCCAGAACCAGGCCATGCCGGTTTCAAGCAGCGCCATGCCGATAGACTTAAAGTTTTCAGCGATGAGTTTCTCGCGTTCTTCAGCATTGTACTGAGGAAAGCAAAGCTCAAGATTTTTACGCGCGATGGATTCGCGACGTTTCAGGAAAACGCGGGAAGCGCTGCCCAGTTTCGATCCCAGTAAGCGCAGAACAGGGTACGGAAGTTGAACCAACAGCCAGAGTACGCCAAGACCAAACCATGTAAACCAGTAACGCGGGTGCAAAAATGCGCGTTTGAAATTGGATTGAGACAAAATAGAGAAACCTATGTAGAGCCGGTGAAAGTAACGCATAGTGCGATACCACGTGCCTATTAGACCGTAGTACAAGGTCATGGTTGCAGGCTTTACCGATCTTTACGGCGTTACCTGGCCATAGCTGACATTGGGTGGGCGGCATAATGTAACACCGTTATACGATATGTGCTATTACTCGTTTTTGATTAAAAAAGCGGCAGTTCGGAAGGTGTTTGATTTTACAGATTTTATAATCAATCGCTGCAAGAACAGGCCGTCTGCGTGACTTGGGCAGGTAGCTCATCTTCTGATGAGGGCGTGAACAGGCAAAAAGAGCGGCGTATATATTCGTGACAGATTGCTCATTTAAGAAATTTATTTATCGCTTCCAAATGAGTGATTAAGAATATTCCTTGTGAAATTTCCCATGAGTTATTTATACAATCAATAATTAAGTTCTCATCGATTATTCCCAAATATCTTATTTTTATCATGCCGCAATAAGCATTGCGGTCCATTCATGATTTTTGGTTTCAGATTCTTGATGTAAATCAATATAAGATGTTTTTCCTGGTGTCTATCTGCCTGCAATCATTTTTTCGATATAAATATTCGGTTTACATACCAAAAGTAGTGTCTTTTTCTGAGGTGGTAGGGTAATTTGCCATAATATTTTAGTGGAAAATTCTTAAGAAATTTCTTATCGCAGATAAAAGATCTGTGTATTTGATTTTGTTTCGATCATTATTCTATTATTGCGCATCAAGAACGATACCGTGAAGTTGGCATAGCAAAACAAAGAGGGATGATGAGATGGCTGACAGTTTTCAGAATGAGGTGCCTAAGGCACGTATTAACCTGAAGCTTGACCTGCATACAGGCGGAGCAAGCAAGAAAATGGAATTACCCTTGAAGTTGCTCGTTACGGGTGATTTCAGCAATGGGCAGGAATCTGCGACAATATCTGAGCGCGAAAAGATTAACATCACCAAAAATAATTTTGATAGCGTTCTTTCCGAATATTCCCCAAAAGTTAATCTGACCGTTAAAAATACGCTGTCTGATGATGGCGGCGAGGACAATATTCAGCTGACTTTTCAGAATATGAAAGATTTCACGCCGGAGCAGGTGGCTGCTCAGATACCGCAGCTGAAGGCGATGCTGGCGATGCGCAACTTGCTGCGCGATCTGAAGGCCAACCTGTTGGATAACCAGACTTTCCGAAAAGAGCTGGAAAAAATCGTTTTGGACCAGTCACTTAGTGCTGAGCTGCGAAATGAGCTTTCAGCACTGGCATCAAAACAACCTTAACCATCGCGCTGTTTTAACGGATTAATCAAGGAATGCTCATGTCTGTACAAAATAATATTGCTGGCAGTGAAAGCGTGGTGCTGGAACGTCCTGCTGCGGGTGGGGTTTATGCCTCCCTGTTTGAGAAAATCAATCTGAGTCCTGTCTCCGAGTTGAGCGCGCTAGACATCTGGCAAGATGCGCAGGCGATGTCAGATGCGACCGCTGATGAGCGTCTGACTGCCGGTATGCAGGTCTTTCTGGAGTGTCTGACCAAAGCAGGCTCGAAGGTCGAAAAACTGGATAAAAGCCTGATTGATCACCATATCGCTGAGCTCGATTATCAGATCAGCCGCCAGTTAGATGCGGTTATGCACCATGACGAATTTCAGGCGGTTGAAAGCCTGTGGCGCGGGGTGAAGTCGCTGGTTGATAAAACAGATTTTCGCCAGAACGTGAAAATTGAGCTGCTGAGCATGTCTAAAGAAGACCTGCGCCAGGACTTTGAAGACAGCCCGGAAATTATCCAGAGTGGTCTCTATAAACACGCCTACATTGATGAATATGATACCCCAGGCGGCGAGCCGATTGCGGCGCTGATTTCCGCTTACGAGTTTGATGCTTCAGCGCAGGATGTCGCTCTGCTGCGCAACATCTCTAAAGTTTCCGCTGCTGCGCATATGCCGTTTATCGGCTCTGCAGGTCCAAAATTCTTCCTCAAGGAGTCAATGGAAGACGTCGCGGCGATTAAAGATATTGGCAACTATTTTGACCGCGCAGAGTACATTAAGTGGAAATCGTTCCGCGATACGGACGACGCTCGCTACATCGGCCTGGTGATGCCGCGCGTACTGGGTCGTTTACCGTATGGCCCGGATACCGTTCCGGTTCGCAGCTTCAACTATGTCGAAGAAGTCAAAGGTCCGGATCACGACAAATACCTGTGGACCAATGCCTCGTTTGCCTTCGCGTCTAACATGGTGCGCAGCTTTATCAACAATGGCTGGTGTGTACAAATCCGTGGCCCGCAGGCCGGCGGTGCGGTTCAGGATCTGCCTATCCATCTGTATGACCTGGGTACCGGCAATCAGGTAAAAATCCCGAGTGAAGTGATGATCCCTGAAACCCGCGAATTCGAATTCGCGAATCTGGGCTTCATTCCATTGTCCTACTACAAAAACCGCGACTACGCCTGCTTCTTCTCAGCCAACTCTACTCAGAAACCGGCGCTGTATGACACAGCAGATGCGACGGCTAACAGCCGCATCAACGCCCGTCTTCCTTACATTTTCCTGCTGTCGCGTATCGCCCACTACCTGAAGCTAATTCAGCGCGAGAACATCGGTACCACCAAGGATCGCCGACTGCTGGAGCTGGAGCTGAACACCTGGGTCCGCAGTCTGGTGACCGAAATGACCGATCCGGGCGACGAACTGCAGGCGTCTCATCCACTGCGTGATGCGAAAGTCGTGGTGGAAGACATTGAGGATAATCCGGGCTTCTTCCGCGTGAAATTGTATGCGATTCCGCACTTCCAGGTGGAAGGTATGGACGTAAACCTGTCGCTGGTTTCCCAGATGCCGAAAGCGAAGTCGTAAGGCGAGGGGAAATCAGGGATGAAAATTTACCGCCCACTTTGGGAGGATGGGGCCGCTCTGGCCCCGCAACAGTTCCAGCAGCAGGCCCGTTGGAATGAACACGTTGCCAACATGGTCGCCCGGATGGGTATTTCTCATCCCTGGGGTGTGGTTGCGGCAGAATTTGATGATGCTGCATTGGCGCTCTCTC
This sequence comes from Enterobacter sp. KB-221C9, assembly GCF_041320715.1. Taxonomy (NCBI): domain Bacteria; kingdom Pseudomonadati; phylum Pseudomonadota; class Gammaproteobacteria; order Enterobacterales; family Enterobacteriaceae; genus Enterobacter; species Enterobacter sp. KB-221C9. The sequence continues at coordinate 13,088 of NZ_JBGIWG010000018.1, read as the reverse complement.
GCCTGAATGCCATCCGTCTGGTGGTACGCTTTCAGGACGGTACTCTTGTGGATACTGACCTGGCAGATATGCTTCCTCCGGTCTGTGACTTGTCTGTTGCAGCCGGCAGTGAATCTGTTGATGTGGTTGTCGCACTGCCGCTGCTGAGTGCCAGCGGTGGCAACCTCGATAACGGTCAGGACAGTGAGCGCCCGCGTCGCTGGAAAGCGGAGCGTGTGGTAGTGCAGGAACTGGCCGGGTATGAAAGCGGGGAGTTGGCCATTCTGCGTCATGCGCTGACTCTTCGTTTGTCCAGCCAGGAAAATACGTCATACCTGACCTGTCCGGTGGCCCGTCTGATGCGTAATGCGCAGGGGCAGTGGAGCCGGGACCCGGCTTTCATTCCGACGATGCTTTCCCTTTCTGCAAGCCCGCTTCTGACCAGCGAGCTGGGTGACCTGCTGATCCGTTTGCAGGCCCGCCGCCGTCGCCTGATGGCCATGCGCCGTGAAAGCAATGAGAGGATGGCCGACTTTGCAGTCGCGGATGTCTCCCTGTTCTGGCTACTCAATGCTCTAAACAGTGCCGAGCCGGTGCTGACGGAACTGCTGCAGACACCGGATCGTCACCCGGAGTTGCTGTACCGCGAACTGACTCGTCTGGCTGGCAGCCTGCTGACCTTCTCGCTTGAGCACGACGCCGGGGACATTCCTGCTTATCAGCATGATGCACCGGAACGGGTATTCCCACCATTGCTGACACTACTCGATAAACTGCTGGAAGCGAGCCTGCCGTCGCGGGTGGTGAGTATCCACCTGGAGCATCAGGACCAGATCTGGAAAGGTGCCCTCCACGATGCTCGCCTGCGTGAAGGGGCTGATTTCTATCTTTCCGTGCGCTCCTCCATGCCGAACCATGAACTTCAGACGAAATTCCCGCAGTTGTGTAAGGCGGGCAGCTTTGATGATGTGTCGGATGTAGTGAATGTGGCTCTCAGCGGGATGGCTATCAAACCTCTGACCCATGTTCCGGCGGCTATCCCGTTACGTCTTGAGAACCAGTACTTCTCTCTGGATCTGAGTACCGATGCGGCGCGGGCGATGCTGGAAGCGGGAAGCTGCACCTTCTACACCCCGCGCTCATTGGGAGATGTGAAACTTGAACTCTTTGCGGTGCTGCGCACATGAATAAATCCGAACTCACCCAGCTAGAACGTATCTTCTACCCGGGCTGGCTGATGGTTAGTCAGCTGCGGGGCGGTCAGGAAGTCCGTGACGGGGAAGGCCTCTATCGCCGGGCCTGCCGTTTGGTGCAGGAGGCGAAAGCGGCGCTCACGGAAGCTGGCTACAGCGATATAAGCCGCGATCATATGGTGTATGCCCTGTGTGCGCTACTTGATGAGAGCGTGATGAACCGGGGAACCATCGATGATGGTTATCTGACCTGGCGGCGTGACCCGCTGCAGGCACACTTCTTTGGCACCCTCAATGCCGGTGAGGAGTTGTGGGAAAGAATCCGGGACTTGCTGAAAGAAACTGCCCCTGACGCCGCCGTCCTGACCTGTATGTACCGGACCCTGCAACTGGGGTTCGTTGGTCAGTATCGCGCCCAGAATGACGAGCGTCGGGAAGACATTATTCGCGCTCTAGCAGAACGGGTGCCCGCTTTCTCGCTGGCACAGGATGCCCCCATTGTTGCCCGAGCATCACGCCTGCGCAGCGGTTGTCGCTGGTACTGGCTGACCTGGGCTTTGGCTGTTGTCGCCCTGGCAGCGCTCTGGTTCTTCCTTTCGTCTTCGCTTACCGAACTGGTAAGCCAGACCGTCAGGCCGGAGTAAGAGATGCGGGATGCGTACCGAAGTCTGTTAACTGCCCTGGGTGCCGTACTGGCGCTGTGGCTCATTCTGGGATTCTGGGCACTGTCGACGGGAAGCCGTGTAGTACTCAGTCTGCTGGTTGTTCTGGTGTCCGGGGTGATGCTCTGGCGTCAACGCCGGGCTTCTCAGGTGCGGGCAACCGCTGTTCGTGAGATTGTGGACGAAAACCTGCCGCCGGAAGATTTTCAGGGGGCGGTGATCCTCGCCTGTGGCGACAACGCTCCGCTGTTTGCGTCCGGCTTACATCACAGGGAAACCCGGCAGGGTTGGTATCTGCGGGTGAAGGATGCGGAACAGCTTCCCCTCTTTGCGCAGCACCTGAGTTTGGTGCGTCCAGCCCTGGTGTCGCAAATCTCCGTAATGCTGGCGGTGGTGCCTGAACAGCACACCTCCAGTGATGATTTTACCCAGTCTCTGCGGGGCTGGCAGCGGGCTGTCGTCCAGTGCCGCGTGGCATTCGGCACGCTCCCCCCGCTGTGGACAGTGACCTGGTTATCGCCCCCTGCAGCATGTGTGGAGGAAGAGCCTGTCTGGTTTACCACGGTAAGCCAGCGGGGCGGTATTCAGGTGTATCAGCCCGGTCAGGGCAGTGTGTCACTGACGGAATGGACCCGAGATACCGGGGCAGAAGGGCGTCTTTCTCGTCTGAGTCAGGGCCTGTGGCTGGACAGTCTGCTTGCCTGGCAGAAAATCGCGGTGAATGACCTGTTGTCGGTACGGCGGGGAGAGTTGCCGGTGATGAAGCCCTGCGTACAGGGTATGTGCATAGTTCCGGTGAGCGGTATCGCAGGCAATCTCTGGCAACAGCGCATCACCTCCGTGACGGCGCTACCACCGGATACCGTTGTCACCACCAAGCCACTGCCGCTGCCTGAACTGCTGCTACCTGCGTTACCGCGTCGACGTGGCGTCAGCCGCAGAATGATGTTCTGGCGCTACGCCGCATTTCTGGGCGGGATTTTCCTCGCGCTTGCCATGCTGGCGTCCTGGATGAACAACCAGCGCCTCATTCGGAATGTTGGCGATCATCTTACGTTATATCACCAGCTGACGGGTCAGCCTGCTGCCCCGAAACTGCGTGCGCAGCAGCGACTGAGAGCCGATGGCGCATTGCTGGACGACTGGCAGCGCCGCGGGGAGCCACTGCGCTATCGTCTTGGGTTGTATCAGGGGCTGCGCCTGATTCCGCTCGTTGAAGCCGCCGTCAGTGACTGGGCGCCTCCACCACCGCCTCCACCGGTCATTAAGAAAATCATTCAGGGTCCGAAAACCCTTCGCCTCGACAGCATGTCGCTGTTCGATTCGGGCAAGTCGGCGCTGAAAGCCGGATCCACCAAAATGCTTGTCAATTCCCTGGTGGGGGTTAAGGCCAAACCGGGCTGGCTGATTGTCGTGTCCGGTCATACCGATAATACCGGTACTCCGCAACTGAACCAGACGCTGTCCCTGAAACGTGCCGAAGCGGTGCGCAACTGGATGCGTGACACCGGCGATGTGCCGGAAAGCTGTTTTGCGGTGCAGGGCTATGGCGAAAGCCGTCCGATCGCAACTAACGACACCCCGGATGGGCGCGCGCTCAACCGCCGTGTCGAAATCAGTCTGGTACCGCAGGCCAATGCCTGCCAGATACCGGGCCACACCCAGGCGTCATCGCAGGATGATGGCGCATCACAACACAATGGAGAGTAATTCCATGGCAATTCCTGTTTATCTTTGGCTGAAAGACGACGGCGGCGCGGACATTAAAGGTTCTGTGGACGTTCAGGATCGTGAAGGCAGCATCGAAGTTGTCGCTCAGGAACATAACCTGTACATCCCGACCGACAACAACACCGGCAAGCTGACCGGTACCCGTATCCACACCCCGTTCCTGTTCACCAAGGAAATCGACTCGTCCAGCCCGTACCTGTACAAGGCTGTGACCACCGGTCAGACCCTCAAGTCTGCGGAATTCAAGTGGTACAAAATCAACGACGCGGGCCAGGAAGTGGAGTACTTCAACACCAAACTGGAAAACGTGAAGGTGGTGAAAGTGAATCCTGAAATGTATGACATCAAGGATCCTTCTAAAGAGAAGCACAACCACCTTGAGCGCGTTGAACTGCGTTACGAGAAAATCACCTGGACCTACAAAGACGGCAACATCATTCATTCCGATTCCTGGAACGAACGCGCCACCGCGTAAGTCGCAAGCGGGCAGATTTCTCTGTCCGCTTTTCTCTTTGCTGAACGTCTGCAGTGGCGGGCGCTGAGCAAAGAAAACATCACATCCCGGAAACAGACCTTATGGGCCTCGGTAACGGCCAGGGGCGGTAGCGTGCCTGTCAGGTCCTCAACAGTGAGTAAAACCAACATGGAAAACCCGGCAATCCTCCTTCGACGTCTTAATCCATACTGCGCTCGAGCTCTGGAAGGTGCAGCTTCGCTCTGCCAGACCCGCGCCCATGCAGAAATTCTGCCTGAGCACTGGCTGCTGAAGCTGCTGGAGCAGGGGGAAGGTGACCTGACGGTGTTGGCGCGTCGCTACGAATGGGATATGGATAGCATCTGGCAGGATTTGCTCGGCTGGCTGGATAGACAACCTCGCTCTGTTCGCCATCGGCCTCAGCTGTCTGATGACATCCAGACTCTGATGCAGCAAGCCTGGCTACTCGCTTCACTTAACGAAGAAGAGCATATTCGCAGCGTCCACCTGCTGATGGCACTGGTGGAAAAACCGAAACTGGCACGTTGTGACGGCCTTTGGCCGTTGTTAACCCTTGGTCAGAGTCAGCTGGATCGCCTGCGACCTTTGCTGGATGCGCAATCGGACGAGCGTCTGGAAATGCAGCGCGAAGCTGAGCTGGCACAGAGCCATGGTGGTGAGGTGGAATTTGTCGGACGCCCGGCTGGAGTAGGAGTGAAAGAGGGGGAACTGAGCCCGTCGCTACAGAACGCGCTGGATAAATTCACCCTTGATGTCACCGCCAAAGCCAAAGAGGGCAAGATTGACCCGGTATTTGGCCGTGATACCGAAATTCGTCAGATGGTGGACATTCTCTCCCGCCGTCGCAAGAACAACCCGATTCTGGTGGGCGAGCCGGGTGTCGGCAAAACTGCACTGGTTGAAGGTCTGGCACTGCGTATTGCCGAGGGGAATGTACCGGAATCCCTTAAAACGGTTGTCCTGCGTACCCTTGACCTGGGCCTGCTGCAGGCTGGCGCGGGCGTGAAAGGTGAGTTCGAACAGCGCCTGAAAAACGTCATTGATGCGGTGCAGCAATCGCCTGTACCTGTCCTGCTTTTTATTGATGAAGCGCACACTATCATCGGCGCAGGTAACCAGGCGGGTGGTGCAGATGCTGCCAACCTGCTGAAACCGGCGCTGGCGCGTGGTGAATTGCGCACTATTGCGGCCACCACCTGGTCCGAGTACAAACAGTACTTCGAACGCGATGCCGCACTGGAGCGCCGTTTCCAGATGGTAAAAGTGGATGAGCCTGACGATGACACCGCCTGCCTGATGCTCCGTGGCCTGAAATCCCGCTATGCCGAACACCATAATGTGCATATTACCGACGATGCGGTTCGCGCGGCAGTCACCCTCTCGCGCCGCTACCTGACCGGACGTCAGCTTCCTGATAAAGCGGTGGATCTGCTGGACACCGCTGCCGCCCGCGTGCGTATGAGTCTTGACACGGTACCGGAGCAGCTAACCCGCCTTCGCGCGAGTATCGCTGCGCTCGACATGGAAAAGCAGTCGTTACTGGAAGATATCGCCATTGGCAATCAGTGCCATGCCGAGCGCCTGAGCGAAATTGAGCAGGAAGAGGTGCGCCAGATAGTGGCACTCGACAAACTGGAAACCCAGTACGGTCAGGAGATGAAACTCACCGAGCAGCTACGCGAAAGCCGTCAGGATATCTCACGTCAGCGTGAGACTCATAGGCTGCAACAGGAGCTTAACGAGATGCAGCATAGCACCCCGCTGCTTTCCCTGGATGTGGATATCCGCACCGTTGCCAACGTGATCGCCGACTGGACAGGCGTGCCGTTGTCATCGCTGATGAAGGACGAGCAGACCGAACTACTGACCCTGGAAAATGAAATCGGTAAACGTGTGGTTGGGCAGGATGTGGCGCTTGAGGCTATCGCCCGGCGTCTGCGTGCGGCAAAAACGGGCCTTACGTCCGAGAACGGCCCGCAGGGCGTATTCCTGCTGGTAGGGCCGAGCGGCGTGGGGAAAACCGAAACAGCGCTTGCGCTGGCCGATGTCATGTACGGCGGCGAGAAGTCACTTATTACGATTAACCTCTCTGAATACCAGGAGCCGCACACGGTTTCCCAGTTGAAAGGGTCACCTCCGGGCTACGTCGGCTACGGCCAGGGCGGGATCCTCACCGAGGCCGTGCGTAAGCGCCCGTACAGCGTGGTGCTGCTGGATGAAGTGGAAAAGGCGCACCGCGACGTGATGAATCTGTTCTATCAGGTCTTCGATCGCGGCTTTATGCGCGACGGCGAAGGGCGCGAAATCGACTTCCGCAATACCGTCATCCTGATGACTTCCAATCTCGGAAGCGACCACCTGATGCAGCTGCTGGACGAAAACCCGGAAGCCGCCGAAGCAGATCTGCAAGAACTGCTGCGTCCGATACTGCGCGACCACTTCCAGCCCGCGCTGCTCGCGCGTTTTCAGACGGTGATTTACCGTCCGCTGGCTGAAGCTGCCATGCGTACCATCGTGGAAATGAAACTGTCACAGGTCAGCAAGCGCTTACATCGGCACTACGGCCTGACCACGCAGATTGATGAGAGCCTGTATGACGCGCTGACCACAGCCTGCCTGCTGCCGGATACCGGTGCGCGTAACGTCGACAGCCTGCTGAATCAACAAATTTTGCCGGTGCTGAGCCAGCAGTTACTGACCCATATGGCGGCTAAGCAGAAACCACACACCCTGACGCTCGGCTGGAATGATGAAGAAGGGATTGGGCTTGAATTTTCAGGTGCGCTGAATGCTAATCCGGAGGCAGGGAATGACCATTCATGATGGCAGTAAGAAGAAAAAGAAGGACGACAGGAATCAGGGCGATGATTCCGTCAGAAAACTGACCATCGGGGAAATCGCCTTAGCCAGAACGGTATTCGGCAACCGGATCGATTACGAGAAGGTAAAAATTCATCATGGTAGTTATCTGCCATTTGGATTGCAGGATGAACATACCGCAATGACACCTAATGGTGAAATATATTTCCGGTATTGGTATCGCGATGATTTCTCAAAAAGCTTGCCATTTTTACGGCATTTATTTATTCACGAAATGAGTCATGTTTGGCAGAGAGAGCGGGGAATGAACGTCATTGCCAGAGGGTTGATAAGTTGGTTGGTGAGCTATCGGTATGTGCTCGATGGACGACTGTTAAGCGAATATCCAATGGAACAACAAGCACAAATCATTGCGGATAGTTTTGCCTTGCAAAGTGAAGGGTATTATGGCTGGTTAAAGCTGAGGATTGATCATAGTGTAACGTTGGATGGCGATATTTCTGAGTCTGTCATTAAACAAGAGTATAAAAACGTGTTAAGAGGATTTCCATGGTGATTCCGATAATTTTTCGGATTCTGCGAGCAAGCCTGCTTGCTGTTATATGTTTGCAAACCTTAACCGGATGCCCGGGGCTTGGCGACAGACTAGAGCCAGATGAAGAGGGGCATATCATTTTTAATAATGGGAGTGTTTGCTTCTCTGTCAATGGTGGCGATGACTATGTATTAAAGTATATATCTATTAATCCTCGGGGAACAAATCCCAAAGATGAAAGAGTAATATTTAGCCCGCAGTTACGAATAAATAATGAATTGCTTTGTATTCCGCCATCGTTTTATGACTTCAATAAAGATGGTCAGTATTTCATCCAGGCCAGTTTTGCCTCTTTAAAGCATATAGGCTGTACTCGGCGTATTGTTTCAGCGCTTGAAGTGAGTAAAGGCGTGGTTCATAACATACGACCCAACGATATGGAGATCCTAAGGCCTTATGATGAAATGATTAAGAATTGATGCATTTCGGCTCGGCAGGTAACGTAATGAACCTAATTGTCTTTGTTATTCTCGTTATTGCCGTCACTTTGTTTTTTTTTGATGGTTTTATATTCATGTCTGTTAAGCGTGTAATACCCATTAGCGGTGACGGAAAAACAGCATGAACAATTTTTAAATGATCGTATAACTGATTAAAGCCCTCGGTGCGCTGTAGGGGCTGGAATTTTAACTACTCTTTTCGTACTCGCTGAGTACTTAAACCTGTTACTTGCCCGTCGGCAAGAAAGTCATGGACTGCAGGTTATCCCATGGAGTCAATATCATGAGTCTGACAGATACGCTTAAGGACACCCTGTCTGCGCTAACTGAAGGCGGACTGAACCGCTACCGTCTGGATATTCCGTCCTGCACAGCATTACTGGATGTGGAAGAGTTTAACGGTAATGAGTTCATGAGTGAGCTTTATACCTATACCATTATATTTACCAGCAGTGACCAGAATATCAGTCCAGCGCAACTGTTGACCAAGCCTGCCACACTGACTATGGGAACAGGACCACTGTCGGGACTCACCGGACAGAAAGTGGTGCATGGTGTGGTGACGCATTTTAAGCGTATCAGTGGTTCACGTGACCAGGCGACTTATCAGATTATTATTGAGCCGTTCCTGTCTCTGCTGCGCAAGCAATTCCGTACCCACCGTTTTTTCGTCAACAAGTCAGTACCGGAAGTCGTCACCGAAGTATTACAGGAGCATGGCCTGAAAGGCTGGGAGTATGAGCTCACCCTCAAAGCCGACTATCCGAAGCGCGAACAGATTAACCAGTACAAGGAAAATGACCTCGCGTTCATTGAGCGTTTGCTGGCTGAAGTGGGGATTTTCTACTTCTTTACCCTGCAACCTGACACCCAGACTGAGGTGGTGCATTTCGCAGACAAGCAGAGCGCATGGACATTCGGTAAGTCTCTACCGCTCAGCAGCCCATCAGGAATGAGTGACAATGCAGCGGATTCGGTCTGGGGGGTTTACGTCCGACATAACGTGGTTGAGCGTAATGTCACCGTCAGTGATTACAATCACCGTGAAGCCCAGAATGTCCTGACCTCTGTACCGGCGGACATGACCCTTGGCGATGGTGATGGTGTTACCTACGGAGAGGTCTATCACTACCTGCCGCGTCATCTTGAACGTGGCGACAAAATCACACCTTCAGCGGAAACCGGCAACTTCTGGGCACGCCTTGAGCACGAGCGTTTTCTGTCAGGACAGACGACTATCAGCGGCTGCAGTAATGATGCCCTGCTTTCTCCGGCCCAGGTGCTGACCATCAGTGAACGTGTGGTACCACCGACACTGCCGTCAGAAACGGACAACGGGATTATTGTTACCCGCACGGGCTATATGGCCAGTCGTAAAGATGCCCTGATCGTGATGTGGGAGGGGATGCCGTATTACGAGAACCGCTGCTGGCGGCCTGCTCCTAAAAAGCGTCCGGTGGTAAGTGGTACCCTGATGGCGCGTGTGACCAGTGCGAAAGATAACGACATCTACGCCTGGCAGGATGCATCCGGCATGTACCGGGTGAAGTTCGATGCTGACCGCGACGATAAACGGCAGGGTATGGAAAGCATGCCGGTGCGTTTTGCCAAGCCTTACGGCGGTGACAAGTACGGCTTCCACTTTCCGCTGATACAGGGTACTGAAGTTGCCATTGCCTTCCATGAAGGCGATCCGGATCGTCCGTATATTGCCCATGCAATGCATGACTCCCGCCACGTCGACCATGTCACTGAGGCCAACAGTACGCGTAACGTTGTCAGGACCGCGGGACTGAACAAGCTGCGGATGGAGGACAAGCGTGGTGAAGAGCATATCAAGCTCAGTACGGAGTACGGAGGTAAGACTCAACTCAATTTAGGACACAACGTCAATGCTTCCAGGGTTCTTCGTGGCGAGGGGGCGGAGCTGCGTACTAACGACTGGGTCAGCGTTCGCGGTGGTAAGGGCATTCTGCTTACTGCAGATGCTCAGCCTGACGTCGGCAGTAAAATGCTTGAAATGGACAGGGCTGTAGAACAACTGGAGCAGGCACTCACGCTGGCAAGAAGCCTCCAGGCCGCTGCGAAAGGGGCACAGGCGACAGTATCTGACATCGACAGCCAAAAGACGCTAAACAGCTCACTGAAATATCTGAAAATGCCAGGAATGCTGGCCAGTGCTCCCGCTGGAATAGGCATTCTCAGTCCTGAGGCCGTCCGACTTGCTTCAGGTGGGGCAAGTATTGGCCTCATGTCAGGTAAAAACACGGATATCAGCACCGGGCAATCGTTCACTGTAGCGGCAAGCGAGGCTGTAAGTTTGTTTGCACAGGCAGCAGGAATGAAAATGTATGCGGGGGCAGGGACGGTTGATATTCAGGCACAAGCTGATGCCATGAATGTCTCAGCATTACAGGACATCACTGTCGCCAGTGGTCAGGGAAGCGTAAAGGTGAATGCCAGCAAGGAACTGATTTTAAGTTGCGGTGGCGCTTATATAAAGCTTAGCGGTGGGAATATTGAACTAGGATGTCCGGGAAATATTTTGCTGAAAGCGGCCAATGTAAATCAGACAGGTCCTGCCAGTTTAGATACACCACCAGTGACGTTCCCGAAAGGGTACAGTGAAGGGTTTATCACAACATCATCTGTCAGCGGAGCAGTAAAGCCTTTCACCACATATAAAATTACAACGGCTGAAGGGGAGGTTTATGAGGGCATTTCCGGTGCAGAAGGAGAGACTTCTCCAATATTTACGTCTATGCCATCGCAGTTAAAAATCGAATATCCGCGCAATATTGCTGATAGCCAGGAGGGCGAATAAAATGACTACCGCTGTATCCTCACTCTGCCGTAAAAACCCTCATGCTCCATGTGAAGAGCAAATGCCCTACTGGGTCGAATTTCAACTGGTTGATGAGCAGGGCGATGCTGTAGCATATATGCCATGGACTGTTGAAAGTGCTCATCCTGTTTCCGCGCCGGTGGAGGGATTCACTTATTCTGGTCAGAGCGATGCTGACGGACTAATCAGGGTCGACATGCCGCACGGTCTGGAGCTGAGGCTGAAGTTAGATGGCAATCAACTGGCCAGGGAAATGGAAAAACGTGCCTTACGCGTTAGCCGCGATGCGGAAAATGATTCTGTTGTTCGTCCCGAAGTCGAAGAGAAAGGGTATATCTGGCATTATGCCGTTATTGGTGAACTTTGTCAGAGTTCACCAATCCTGGAATTAAGACCTGGTGAAATGTTACCTGCATACCACTTTCCTGCAAAAACAGCATATAAGGGATTAAAATTCCGAACGAATGAACTTGAAAAGCGTCATGTAATAGAAATATGCCCTTTCAGGGTATGGGAGCTCGTTCTGCATCATCAAAAGGACTATTCCATTGCTAATGGAATTAACCTTGGGGCGGCAGCAACGCTTGCCTATGCAAATGACAGTACTCTGGATACGGTGTCAATTACGCGCTTTTTTATTAACCAGTGCCAGGATCTATCCCGATTACCTCAACTTTATAAAGACGGCTCTGCATGGAATATGTTAGTACATGATGTTCCCTTTAGTGAACGGTATTACCCCCCGGTATTTATGGATACCTCACGAGACACGTCACCTAAGGAAGACGAGAAGAACCCACTTGGAACAGTACAGGCAGAAGATGATACTGCTGTAACAAATGCAGACGGTGATACGCAGTTTTATTATGTCTATAACGCGAATAAGGTGATCGTTGCCTGGCGTGGAACGGCCAGCTTGTTTGATGTGGGGACGGATCTGGCGTTCAGACCGGTAAATGCAGAATTATGCGATTTAGAAAAAACGCAATGTACTAGCTTATTACCTGCTGGCAAAGTGCATACTGGGTTCTGGAGTGGATATAACAGAGTTGAAAAAAAATTTAGTAAAGAAGTTACAAAATTTGAACAATTGGCAGGTGAGCGTGAACTATTTATTTGTGGCCATAGCTTAGGGGGCGCGCTGGCATTAATTCATTCGGTAAAGTTAAAGAATGTTAATCCAGTTCTTCATACCTATGGAATGCCACGAACTTTTACACGTGATGCAGTGATGCAATTGTCGGAGATTACCCATTACCGTCATGTGAATGATAATGATCCCATTCCAGCCGTACCCGCAGAAGCCAACCTTGATAACGAGTTATATAAATTATGGGGATGGTTTGGTGGAACGCTGGGCTTTTTCTGGTCATTGGGTGAGCTTCTTGCTTACCAGATGGTTGCCTGGGGAGACTGCTTCTGGCACCACGGCAATACGGTTGCCTTTCTCACAGCCACACAGAGCCGGGAATGGAATGAGTGTAAGAGGGATCTCCCAACTCCTGCAGGGTGCATTACCATCAGAAATCCACTTCCACTAAAGGCTAAGCTTTATCTTGTGCCCGCTCTGGCGGAACAAGAGATGCAACAGGCCGGTAAGAAACAGAAAGAATTTAAAGCGTCATTGACGCAACCGGATCTAAAAAATTTCTTCCCTAAAGGTAGCAACCCGGACAGAGGGATTAATTTAAATATTTTTGAACACTTTATGACGTCCTATATGCCCTATATGTATAACAAGGTGTTAGAGTTGATTGATAATGCCGGTATAGTGGAAAAACACACATTTACTGAGCGCCGGTATAATGTGGATGCATTCAGGGAGCAGATGGCAGAAAATAAAAATGATATACCGAATGATGAATTATCCAGAAATGAAATTTTCCTCAATATAGAAGGCTTGTTGGGAATATCGCTGACTCCAACATTATCTATGCCGTCTGGCAACGATACGCTTTTGCGGTTTGCTCAATACGGAGAAGAGGCAATGGAAAATGTATAATCAATCAAAAATTATTCTGCTTTCCCTGGTGTTGTTTTCCTCTGCAGGATGCAGTGTTAGCCAGGCCGTTAACAAGACGTTATCTCCACCGGCGGATACAAAATGGGTTAATTTTGAAGTAAAAAACCCTTCTCAGTACACGAAACCGATTCCACTTGAGGTCAGATACATCTCGTATGAATGTAAGAAAAAAAGAATCAGTGGATTTGATGGCTCAGTTATTACGGAACCCAGCTATAACGTTATCGGGATCCCCATGCAGCAAGAGAGCGGGGATATCTGGAAAGCAAAAGTGGCTATGACCGGTGGTGGCTCGTGTAAATGG